>MWAC01000128.1 GCA_002068815.1 Firmicutes bacterium ADurb.Bin467
TGGGGCGCCGACAAGGCTGGCCGACTGGTCGCGATCGACTTTCACGGCGATTTCAACACCGGCGCCTACGCCTCCTGGGGCCCGACCGTCGCCAACCGCGTGCCGGTGCACGCGAGCGGCCCCTACGCCGTGAAGACGGCCCGCGCCACGTCGCGCGCGGTTGCTCTATTATTTCGGGGTGCGGCGGTTTTTCGTCTTTCCATTATACTCCCTCGCCGAGCCGCGTTCCGGGCTCGATCGGTCTTCCCATCAGATACGCCTTTGCGCTCATCCTCTTCGCGTTCGGGGCCTGCATCTCGAGGACCTCGAGCGCGCCCTCGCCGCACGCGACGACGAGCCCGTCCCTCGCGGAGGCCCGGAGCACCGCCCCCGGCACGCCGTTTCCCTCGACGGGTCTCGCCAGATACAGCTTGAACGGGCCCGCGCACGCGATCGGCCACGGGTTCAGCCCGCGGACTTGGCGCGCGATCTCCTCCGCCGGGCGCGTCCAGTCTATGATGCCCATTTCCTTCTTGAGCATCGGCTGGTGCGTGGCTTCTTCGGGGTTCTGCTTCCTCGGCGCGATCTCGCCGCGGAGGTATTTGTCGAGCGTTTCGATCAGCAGCTCCGCGCCGAGCTCCGACAGCCGCTCGGTCAGTTCGCCCGCGGTCTCCATCTCGCCGATCTCGGTCTCGCGCGAGAGCAGCATGTCGCCGGTGTCGATGCCCGCGTCGGTCAGCATCGTCGTGACGCCGGTCTTCGTCTCGCCGTTCAATATGCACCAGTTGATCGGCGCCGCGCCGCGGTACTTCGGCAAGAGCGACGCGTGCACGTTGACCGTGCCCCATTTCGGGACGTCCAACAGCGCCTGCGACAGTATCTGCCCGAACGCCGCGGTCACGCAGAGATCGGGCGCGAGATTCTTCAAACATTCAAGCCCGTCGGGTCTGCGAATCCTCTCAAACTGGAACACAGGCACGCCGCGGGACAGCGCGAACTCCTTGACCGGGCACATCGCGACCCTGTGGCCGCGCCCGGCCGGGCGGTCCGGCTGCGTGAACGCGCCGACGACGCCGTATCCGGCGTCCAACAGCGCGCGGAGCGGCGGCACGGCGAACTGCGGAGTGCCCATGAACGCGATCCTCATTGCGCCGCATCCTCCCGGAGTTCCTCGGTCACGTCCTCGATCATCTTGTCCGTATACAGTATGCCGTCGAGGTGGTCGAGCTCGTGGCTGATCGCGATCGAGAGGTAGCCCTCGCCCTTGAGCTCGATCGGCTTCCCCTCGCGGTCGAACGCCTTGACGGAGACGCGCTCGGGGCGCTTCACGGTGCCGCGGCGTCCGGGAACCGACAGGCAGCCCTCGGCGTTGATCATCTCGCCCTCGCTCTCGACGATCTCGGGGTTGATCAACTCGATCAGCCCTTCGCCGACGTCGATCACGACGCAACGCTTCAATACCCCCACCTGCACCGCCGCGAGCCCCGCGCCGTCGGCGTCGTACATCGTGTCGGCCATGTCGTCCAAGAGCGTCCACAGCCGCTTGTCGAATTTCTCCACCGGCCGGGACCGCTTGCGCAACAGCTCGTCCCTGCCCTTTTCCAGTATCCTGCGCGTCGCCATACTTCTTTCTCCTACAACGAATTGGCCGGGTTGACTTCCAGCTCCGCGCGCGCGCCGCTCTGCGCGTCCGCGAGGCGCTGCATCCTCGCGGTAATCGCGTGGACGTCGGCCTTGAAATACAATTTCAGAAACACCTGGTAGCGGTACTCGCCGCGAAGCCGCTTGACAGGGCAGTCGCGCTGCCGGAATTTTACGACGTCCGGCATGTGCCCGCCCGCTTCGAGGAACGCCGCGAGCTCAACTGCCGCGCGCTCGGACGCCGATTTCGCCGCGTCCTCGTCCGGGGACGAGAACACGATGCGCGCGATGACCGTGAACGGCGGGTACAGCGCGCTCTTGCGGTAGGCGCTCTCGCGCAGATAGAACGCGCGAAAGTCCTGGCTCGCGGCGAGCTTGATGCCGTAGTGGTCGGGCTCGTACGTCTGCAGAATCACCTTGCCGGCGTGCTCGGCGCGCCCGGCGCGGCCCGCCATCTGCGTGATCAATTGAAACGTGCGCTCGACGCTTCGATAGTCCGGCAGGTTCAGCGACATATCCGCCGCGACGACGCCGACGAGCGTCACCTCCGGGAAATCGAGCCCCTTCGCGATCATCTGCGTGCCGACGAGCACGTCCGCCTCGCCTTCCCGGAACGAATCGAGGATCTTGCGGTGCGCGTCCTTGCCGCGGGTCGTGTCGAGGTCCATCCGGAGGCACTTCGCGTCCGGGAACTGGCGCGCGACCTCCTCGACGACCTGCTCGGTGCCGACGCCGAAGAACTTGATGTAGCGGCTGCCGCACTTAGGGCAGGCGGTCGGAACCGGCGACTCGCGGCCGCAGTAGTGGCACTTGAGCGCGGTGTCCGACTGGTGGTAGGTCAGCGACACGTCGCACTGGTCGCAGCGCGCGACGTAGCCGCACTTCCGGCACGAGACGAAGCTCGAGTGGCCCCGGCGGTTGATGAAGAGCATCGCCTGCCGCCCGGCGTCGATGCACAGCCGCAGCTCCTCCGACAACCGCGCGCTCAAAATCGAGCGGTTGCCGCGCTCGAACTCGCGGCGCATGTCGACGACCTCGATCCCGGGGAGCGGCCGCCCGGTCACGCGCTCGGGAAGCTCGATCAGCGTCAGCCGGTTCTCCGGCCGAACGCCCGGCATCGCGCGCATATAGCTCGCGACCGACGGCGTCGCGCTGCCGAGCACGAGCACCGCCCCGGCCGCCTCCGCGCGCCTCTGCGCGACCTCGCGCGCGTCGTAGCGCGGCCTGCGGTCGGACTGGTAGCTCCCCTCGTGCTCCTCGTCGACGACGATCGCTCCGAGGTTTTTGACCGGCGCGAACGCCGCCGAGCGCGCGCCGACGACCACGCGCGCGGCGCCGGAGCGAATCCTGCGCCACTCGTCGAAGCGTTCGCCGGCGGAGAGCCCCGAATGCAGCACCGCCGCGTCCGCCCCGAACCTCTGGTGAAACCAGCGCACCATCTGCGGCGTCAGCGCGATCTCGGGCACGAGCACGATCGCGGTCTTTTTGAGCTCCAGCGCGCGGCGCACGAGCCGTATGTAGACCTCGGTCTTGCCCGAGCCGGTGACGCCGTGCAGCAGGAATCTGCCGCCGCCGCTTTCGAGCGCCCCGGTCAGCTCCCGGACGGCGCGGGCCTGGCGGCGCGTCAACTCCGGGTCCGGCAGCGGCGCGCCCCGAAGCTGCGCGGGCGCTCGGCGCTGCTCCTGCTCGTAGATTTCGACGACGCCCTTTTTGACGAGCGCCGAGAGCGCCGACGGGTTCAGCGAAGCGGTTTCGAGATCGCCGGATTTCAGCGCGTCGACGATCTCCCTCTGCCGCTCGCCGCGCACCGGCGCGTCCGGAAGCAGCAATTTCGCCATCCTGCGCCGCTTCTCGCGCACGCGCCCGCCGCGCATCTCGGAGGGCAGCATCAATCGAAGCGCCTCGACGAGGTTGCAGTTGTACTTCTCCCGCATCCAGTCGGCGAGCGAAATCATCTCCTCGGGCAGCGCGTCCTCCGGAAAGCGCACGCGGGAGATCGGCTTCACGCGCGCGGGGTCGAGCGCGGTTTCGTCCGACAGCCCGACGACGAAGCCGTCCACGCGCCGCGGCCCGAACGGGACCTCGACCTGCTGGCCGACTTCGATTTCGAGGCCCTCGGGAACGGAATAGGTGAACACGTGGTCCAGCGCGTCGGACGCGAGGTCCACGATGACGTCCGCGTACATCAGAACATCTCCGCGATGCGGCTCAAAATGGCCTCGGCGATCTCCCGCTTGCCGCTCAAAGGGATCTCTCGCGCGTCCGCGCGGGAGAACAGCGTGACGGCGTTCGTGTCGGACTGGAAGCCCGCGCCGGGCCTCGTCACGTCGTTGGCGACGACGAGGTCGGCGTTCTTCTTCTCGAGCTTCTTCAAGGCGTTTCGCCGGAGGTCGTCCGTCTCCGCCGCGAACGCGACGAGTATCTGCCCCGGGCGCTTGCGCTCGCCGAGCGTGGACGCGATGTCGGTCGTGTTCTCGAGCTCGAGCGTCATCCCCGCGCCGCTCTTCTTGATCTTCGTGGGCGACACGCTCTTGGGCCGGAAGTCCGCCGGAGCCGCGGCCTGGATCACGATGTCCGCGGTCTCGGCCGCCCGAAGCACGCGCTCGCAGAGCTCGGCCGCGCTCGTGATCGAAACATACTCGACGCCCTCGGGCGCGCGGAGCGTCACCGGGCCCGAGATCAAAATGACCTCGGCGCCGCGGTCGCGCGCGGCCTCGGCGAGGGCGAAGCCCATCTTTCCGGACGAGCGGTTCGAGAGGAAGCGCACGGGGTCGAGCATCTCGCGGGTAGGCCCCGCGGTCACGAGCACGCGCTTTCCCTCGAAGTCGCGCAGCGGGTTTAAAATCTTCTCGATCGCTCCGACGATGTCCTCCGGCTCCTCCATGCGGCCGACGTCGTCGTCTCCGCAGGCGAGCTTGCCGCGCGCGGGGCCGATAAAGCGCACGCCCCAGCGCGAGAGCGTCTCGACGTTTCTCTGGTTCGCGCGGCAGTTCCACATCGCGGTGTTCATCGCCGGCGCGAGCAGGATCGGGCAGCGCAGAGCCATCATCGCGGTCGACAAAAGGTCGTCGGCGATGCCGTTTGCGAACTTGCCGAGGCAGCTCGCGGTCGCGGGCGCAACGACGAACAGGTCGGCCCATTTCGCCAGCGATATGTGCGCCATGTTGTCGCGCGGGGCGAACAGGTCGAGGCTGACGGGGTAGCCGCTCAGGGTCTCCAACGTCAGCGGCGCGATGAACTCCGTCGCGTGCGCGGTCATCACGACGCGCACCTGGGCGCCGCGCTTTTTGAGAAGCCCGATCAGCTCCGCGGCGCGGTAGGCGGCGATGCCCCCGGTGACGCCCAGCGCGATTTTCCTGTCGGACAGCATGCCGTCGCCCTCCAACCGTCTGTCATTCGAATTCGTCGGATATGCCGCGCGTGTAGTTGATGAGGCCTCTGTTGATCTCCTCGATCGCGATCGAGAGCGGCTTCGTCTCGCGCGTGTCGATCAGCGGAAGCCCTCCCGCGATCAATTCCCGCGCGCGCTTCGAGGCCTCGACGGCGAGCGTGTAGCGGCAGTCTACCTTTTCCAACAGTTCTCCGATGGGCGGTTCGATCATCATACGGGGTTCCTCCTTACTCTCTTTTGAGCGACTGGGACAGCGCGTTCAGAAAGCGCATGCTGTGCTTTGTTTTGAGCCGCATCGCGGTGATGATGGCATAGGCCTGCTCGATCGCGCGGTCGAGCGCGTCGGGCACCGCGTCCCAATCCTCGTGGACGATGATATAATCGTAGCGGTACGCCTGCTCGACCTCGCGCGCGGCGTTGTGGAGGCGGATTTTCAGCGCGTCCTCGCCCTCGGTGCCGCGTCCGCGCAGCCGCTTTTCGATGTTCTCGCGGCTGGGCGGGCAGACGAAGATGCCGGTGACCTCGCTGTCCTGCTCCATCGCCTGCAGGCAGCCCTGCACGTCGATCTCGAGGATCAGGTCGTGGCCCTGGGCGAGCTGCTCCTGCACGGTGCGCCGAAGCGTTCCGTAGCGGTTCTGGTGGACGTAGGCCCACTCGTAGAACTCGCCCCTTTGCACGAGCTCCTCAAACCGCTCCTCGCTGACAAAGTGGTAGTGGACGCCGTCGATCTCCCCGGGCCTCGGCGCCCTGGTCGTGCAGGACACCGAGAGCCCCACGTCCGGATACTTTTCCACGAGCTTCTTGGCAATCATGGATTTTCCCGCGCCCGCGGGGCCGGAGATCACGAACAGCAGCCCTCTCCGCTCCATAGGAAATCCCTCCCATGCCGTTATTTTGTTCGGAATCGAACGATATCACTCAATGTTTTGCAGCTGCTCGCGCAGTTTCTCGATCTCGGCCTTGGCGTCCATCGCGAGGCGCGTGATCTCGAGGTCCTGCGACTTGGAGGAGATGGTGTTCGCCTCGCGGTTCATCTCCTGCACGAGAAAGTCGAGCTTCCTGCCCGCGGGCTCCGGCTGCCGGAGGAATTCCCGAAGCTGCGCGATGTGGCTCGAGAGCCGGACCAATTCCTCGTCGATCGCCGCGCGGTCGGCCATGACCGCGACCTCCTGCAGAAGCCTCGCCTCGTCGGCCTGCTGGCCGATCAGCTCCTGAACGCCCGCGCGGAGCCTTTCCATGTACTCGCGCACGGTCCCCGGATAGCGCGCGCGGATGCCCGCGGCGATCATTTCCAGCGCCGACGCCCGCGCGTCCATGTCGAGCCGCAGGGCCTCCCCCTCCCGGCCGCGCATCCGCACCAGCTCGTCGAGCGCGCTCTCGAGCGCGTCCGCGAACAGCGTCGAAAGCGCCTCGCGGTCCTCCTCCGCCTCGGAAATCTGGAGCACCTCCGGGAGCCTGAGCACATTGAGCAGCGTCCGGTCGTCCGGGAGGCCGGAAATTCCGTCCATCGAGCGCATGTAGGCCTCGAGGAGCCCCTCGTCCACCGTGACGGCCTTCGCGTCCCTTCGCAGGTTGCGGTAGGTGAAGAACCCTTCGACGTGCCCGCGCGAGAGCCTTTTCCCGATCCTCTTCCTCGCCTCCTCCTCCAGAAACAAAAAGCTCCTGGGCAGGCGCAGGTTCAGGTCCAGAAAGCGGTGGTTCACGCTCTTCAGCTCCACCGTGAGCTGCCGCCCGTCGAGCTCGCGCGCGGCGCGCCCGTATCCCGTCATGCTGTTGATGGCGCTTCGCCTCCCGAATATTCTCCAATTTGGATTATAGCATATTTCCCCCGCGTCCTCCACCTCCCGCTGTGAAAAATTCGAAATTTTTCTCTGCGCATCCATGAATTCCATTTGCATAGACGGTTGTAATTTGCATAAATGGGTGATATAATCGGTATTGTCATTAAGTATCCGTTACAGTTTTGCGGAAAGAGGGTGGCGCGATATGGCGGAAGTCCTGCTTCAGATGCGTGGAATCCAGAAGTATTTCCCCGGCGTGCACGCGCTGGACGACTGCCGATTCGAGCTCAGGCGCGGCGAGGTGCACGCGCTCGTCGGGGAAAACGGCGCGGGCAAGTCGACGATGATGAAGGTGCTGACCGGCGTGTATCAGAGGGACGCCGGCGAAATTCTGATCGACGCAAGGCCCGTCGAAATCCACAACACGCGCGACGCGCAGGCGCTGGGCATCTCGATCATCCATCAGGAACTGAACCTGATGAAGGACCTGACGGTCGCGGAGAACATATTCATCGGCCGCGAGCCGAAGAAGGGCGTCATGCTCGACAAGAGAAGGCAGAACCGCATGGCGCAGGAACTGCTCTCGAGCCTGTCGATCGACATAGCGCCCACGACGAACGTCGGCAAGCTCACCGTCGCCAAGCAGCAGATGGTCGAGATCGCGAAGGCGCTGTCGTTTGAGAACACGCGCATTCTGATCATGGACGAGCCGTCCGCCGCGCTCACCGAGACCGAGATCGGCGAGCTGTTCCGCTTCATCCGCGAGCTCAAGGCGCGCGGCGTCGGCATCGTGTACATATCGCACCGGATGGGGGAGCTCAAGCAGATTTCCGACCGCATCACCGTCATGCGCGACGGACAGTACATCGGAACCGTCGACACCGAAAAGACCTCGATGGATGAGATCATCCGCATGATGGTCGGCCGCGTGATCTACGAGCAGCCCAAGGAAAAGAGCAACGTGCCCGAGGGCGCGCCGGTCGTGCTGGAGGCGAGGGACCTGCGCTCGCGCGAGGTCAAGGGCGTGTCGTTCGAGCTCCGAAAGGGCGAGATACTGGGCTTCGCGGGGCTGATGGGCGCCGGCCGCACCGAGACCGCGCGGCTCATCGTCGGCGCGGACAGGCGCTATTCCGGCGAGATATACGTAAACGGCAAGAAGGCCGACATCAAGGACCCGTTCGACGCGGTCCGGGCCGGCATCGGGTATCTGTCGGAGGACCGCAAGCGGTACGGGCTGTGCCTGCCGCTGTCGGTCGCGGACAACGTCGCGCTCGCGACGCTCGAGGATTTCACCGGCACGCTCGTCGTCAACGACCGCAAGGTGCGGCAGATCGCGCACGAGTACCGCGAGCGCATCAGCATCAAGGCGCCGACGGTCGACACGAAGGTCGTGAGCCTCTCCGGCGGCAACCAGCAGAAGGTCGTGGTCGCCAAGTGGCTCGTGCGCAACTGCGACATTTTGATCTTCGACGAGCCGACCCGCGGCATAGACGTCGGCGCGAAGTCGGAGATCTACAAGCTGATGCACCAGTTGGCCGACGAGGGGAAGTCGATCATCATGATCTCCTCGGAGATGCCGGAGCTTCTGCGAATGTCCGATAGGATACTCGTCATGTGCGAGGGCGAAAAGACCGGCGAGCTCGACATCCAGGAGGCCACGCAGGAAAAGATCATGGCGCTTGCCGCGCCCAGAATTTAGGAGGGGTAGCATGCAAAACTTGGTCGGAAAAAAGAAGATCGACTACCAGAAGCTGCTGGCTCCGGCGGCGCTCGTGATCCTGTACATCTTTTTCGCCATCTTCGGAAAGAACTTCTTCAGCTACGAGGGGTTGAAGCAGATCTTCCAGTCCTCGTACTACATAGGCTTCATGGCCGCGGGCGTCACGTTTGTGATCATCACCGGCGGCATCGACCTCTCGATCGGAACGGTCATGATGTGCTCGGCTTTGATCGGCGGGCTCGCGTTCTCGAACTGGGGCTGGCCCGTGTGGCTCGCGCTGTTCCTGGTGCCCCTGGTCGGGCTGTTCTTCGGCTTCGTAAACGGCATCTTGGTCGCGAAGCTGAAGCTGCCGCCGTTCATCGCGACCTTGGGCACGATGCTCGTCTCGCAGGGGTTCGGCTCGATCGTCTCGGGCGTGCGCACGATGTATTACCCGACGGTCGGCTCTCCCGACCAGTGGTTCCGCTCGGTGTTCTACATCCACAACAACCTACCGGTTGGCATGCTCTGGCTGTTCGGCGCGTTCTTCCTCGCGGCGTTTTTGCTCAACAAGACGCGCTTCGGGCGCTACAACTTCGCGATCGGCTCGAACGAGGAGGCCGCGCGGCTCTCCGGCGTCAAGGTCGACAACTGGAAGATCGCAATCCACGCGATGTGCGGGCTGTTCGCCGGGCTCGCGGGCATCTTCTACGGCGCCGCGTACACGACGATCACGCCGGGCAAGGGAAACGGCGAGGAATTGAACGCGATCGCCGGCGTCGTCATCGGCGGAACCTCGATGTCCGGCGGCAGCGGCACGATGGCGGGCACCCTGATCGGCGTACTGATCATGGCGACGCTCAAGAAGGGGCTCTCGTCGGTGGGCCTGCAGGCGCACTGGCAGACGTTCTTCACCGGCTTCGTCGTCATCGGCGCGGTGCTCCTGGACAACGCGCGCAACCGCGCGGCGAACCGCGTCCGGATCGAGGCGCCCGCGGCGGCCGCAAAATCATGAAATTTCAACGCGAAAGCGATTGAAATAAAAAAACAGGAGGGAATTATCCATGAAGAAGGTCTTTGCACTGGTGCTGGCCCTTATGCTCGTGCTCGGCATGACTGCCGTCGCCGAGGCGCCGATGTACATCTCGGTCATCTCCAAGGGCGAACAGCACGCGTTCTGGCAGGCGGTCCGCAAGGGCTGCGACGACGCGGCCAAGGAATACGGCGTCGAGATGTACTACTACGGACCGCCGTCCGAGGCGGACATCCAGCTGCAGGTGGAAGCGGTCAACGGCGAACTGATGAAGCAGCCGGCCGCGCTCGCGCTCGCGGCGCTCTCGACCGAGTCGGTCATGGCGCAGCTCGCGGAGTGCATGGAGAAGGGCATCCCGGTCATCGGCTTCGACTCGGGCGTGCCGAACGCCCCGGCGGGCTCGATCTACGCGACCGCCTCCACGAACAACAAGAACGCCGCGGCGCTGGCCGCCGAGGAGTTCTCGAAGCTCGAGGGCTTTGTGGACGCTTTGAAGGCCGGCACGCCGGAGAAGCCCGTCGTGATCGCGGTCCTCTCGCAGGACGCGACCTCCGAATCCGTCACCGGCCGCACGACCGGCTTCGTCGACAAGATGAGCGAGATCGCCGGCCAGTACAACACCGTCGCCGTCGAGGGGCATGACCTCTGGGCAAAGCCGGCGGAGGGCGCGGGCGTCATCATCCACACCGAGATCGCCGCGACCCCGGAGA
>MWAC01000129.1 GCA_002068815.1 Firmicutes bacterium ADurb.Bin467
ATGATGCTGCTGGGCAAGAACACCCTCCCCCGGAAGAATAAGCTGTAATACCTGCGCCCGGGCGGACATACCCTCGCACAGAGATCGCCGGCGACCTGCGCAATGCGGTCGCCGGCAATGTATTGGAGGAAGGCCGATGTTCAAGCGATCGGTATCCCTGGTGACGCTCATAAGCCTGCTCGTGATCGCGGCCGTCGCCGCGTCGACGCTGACGCTGGTCCTGACCGGGGACTTCCGGCGGGGCGAGGTCGCGGCCGCGGGCGGCAACCCGCTCTCGAAGTATCAGCGGCTCGACGAGATTTTGCAGATCGTCGAGCGGGAGTACTACACGGAGGTCGACGAGGACGCGCTCTTGACCGGCGCGATCCGGGGGATGCTCGCGGAATTGAACGACCCGTACACGTTCTATTACACGCCCGAGGAGTACCGCGCGATGGACGAGGAGTCGAGCGGGCTCTACCACGGCGTCGGCATGCTGATCGGGATGGACGGCGAGGGCGGCATCGCGGTATTGCGTGTGTTCCGGGACTCGCCGGCCGAAAAAGCGGGCGTGAAGCCGGGCGACCGGATCGCGTCGGTCGCGGGCGTGCCGATCGCGGGCGACAGCGCGATGGGGCTCTCCGAGGCCGTCAAGCTCTTGCGCGGCGACAGCGAGTCGGACGTAGAGGTCACGGTTCTGCGCGGAAGGGAATCGATCGACCTCGTGCTCTCGCGCGACGAGGTCAACATCAACTACGTCGAGTACTCGATCCTCGACGGCAACATCGGCTACCTGTCGATCTTCCAGTTCACCGGCGACGACGTGACCGGCGTCGAGGAGGCGATCAGCGCGTTCCGGAAGGCGGGCGTCAAGGGGCTGGTCGTCGACGTGCGCTCGAACCCCGGCGGACTCTTGAAGGACGTCGTCAACATCTCGGACATGCTGCTCCCGAAGGGCCTGATCGTCTACACCGAGGATAGGCAGGGCCGCAGGCAGGAGTTCTACGCCGACGAGGAATACTGGGATGTTCCGATGGCGGTGCTCGTAAACGGCATGTCCGCGAGCGCGTCGGAGATATTCGCCGCCGCCGTCAAGGAGGCGGGCCGCGGCGCGATCGTCGGCGAGACGACCTACGGCAAGGGCGTCGTCCAGACGCTGCTCGCGTTCGAGGAGGGCGACGGCGTGCAGTTGACGACCTCGGCCTACTACACGGCGTCCGGCCGCTCGATCCACAACATGGGCGTAGACCCCGACGTCCGCGTCGAGCTCGACGGCGAGCAGTCCGTCATCTACTACGAGCCCGACCCGACGAAAGACGCGCAGCTCGCGAAGGCGATTGAGGCGGTGCGGCAGAGGATGGGGCAGTAAGCCCCCCAAAAATTCCATGACCCCCGGCCCGCATAGGCCGGGGGTTCCGACTGCCGACAAAGGGTTGCAGGACTGCCTGTAAGATCGAAACCGGCGGCGTGTACGTCGGTTTCGCGCATTTTCCGGGAGCAGAGGCGGAGGAAAATGCTCACCCGCCCGGCCTTCGCCCGGAAATTGTGAAATTTCAGAAGGCCGGCTCTTCCTGTGCGTTGAAAAACCTCAGTTTTTCAACGCTTGAACATGATCGGCACGAGCGCGAACAGCATCAGGCAGCAGACCCAGATCGAGCGCGCGCCGAGCAGGTTCGAGAGGTGCGCGCCGCCGAACACGCCGACCGCGAACGCGAGGATCACGAGGATGTAGTGCAGGCACGCTTCCCCTGCCGTCCTGTCGCGCTTCGCGGCGAACGCGTGAAAGTGCTCCGCGGCGGAGCGCAGGTTGCCGGTGCAGAAGATGCTCGCGTACGGAAGCCCGCGCGTCTCGCGGAAGATTTCGTACTGCACGGCGCAGATGAACGTCACCAGCACGTTGACCGGCGCGTGGGCGTAGGTCAGCGGCACGAGCCCGACGAGGAACAGAAGCGCGGCCTCCATCAGGAGGATCGCCGCCTCCCAGCGGAAGCGCCGTATGCCGGAGATGCGCTCGCGGAGCTGCGCCGCGAACACAATGCCCACGAAAAACGAGAGGATCGGAATCGGGTACGAGAGCGCCTTCGGCATGTCCCCGCGCGCGAACGCGAGCGCCATCAGCGCGATGTTCGCCGTCTGGCCGTTGCAGAACACGCCGCCGCGCAGCAGATAGGTGTACGCCTCGAGGTATCCCGCGAGCGTCGAGAGGATCAACCCCACCGCGAAAATCTGGTGCGGCGGGAGGGCGGTTTTTGTCTTTTGCGTCATCGGTCGCGACCTCCAGGCAATCTCCGATTTATTCGGCGGCGGGATCGCCGGCCGCTTTTCCGCCCCCACAAGGTGGTTCCCTTCGGGAACCAGTCGCTGCGCGACCGTGCGATTCAAATGAATTTGAATCGCGCGCCGTTGTCGCTCATCCGGTCGCCGTAGCGCTGCTACGGCTTCCTTCTGGCTCCGTGTGGGGACGAAAAATCGTCTCGGCGCTCCACCACCTCATTAAATCATCGCTTGCCAAACTTGCGGCATCATTATACGGAGCGCCGGGAACTCTGTCAAGCGCGGGGACGTTATGCCAAAAGCGCCTGTTTCTGTAAACATCTGCAAACAATATTCGGTCATGTTGCATATTTGCCGTTTTGGAAGTATAATGTGGAGAGCTACAGGATTGCGGAGGACGGGCGATGGAGCTGAACCGGGAATTCTTTGACGAAATCATCGACCGCGCCGGCACGGCGTCGGAGAAATGGGACGCGCGCGGAGAGGTCTTCGGCCGCGCGGACGTATTGCCGCTCTGGGTCGCGGACATGGACTTCCGCTGCGCGCCGGAGATTGCCCGGGCGATCGAGGAGCGCGCGCGTCATCCGATCTATGGATATACCGCCGACGTCCCCGAGAACCGCGAGGCCGAGGCCGCGTGGCTGAAGCGCCGGTTCGATCTCGACGTCGACCCCGATTGGATTCTGACGAGCCCGAGCGTCGTCGACAGCATGCTCTATTCCATCGAGGCGTTTACGCAGCCCGGCGAGCGCGTATTGATCCAGCCGCCGGTCTACGGCCCGTTCCGCGAGACGGTGAGGCGGCTCGGCCGCGTCGTCGAGGAGAGCGTGCTCATCGACGCGCCCGACGGCTACCGGATGGACTTCGACGGCCTCGAACGAGCGTTTGCCTCGGACGTCCGGATGATGTTCCTGTGCAGCCCGCACAACCCGGTCGGCCGCGTCTGGACGCGCGCGGAGCTTGCGCGGCTGTTCGACGTGGCGGACCGCTTCCATGCCGTCGTCGTCTCCGACGAGATTCACGCGAGCTTCGCGTTCGCCCCGCACCGGCATACGCCGTGCCTGAGCCTCTCGGAGCGCGCCGTGATGCTGACCTCGGCGACGAAGGCGTTCAACCTCGCGGGGCTCCGGCAGTCGTCCGCGATCGTCCCCGACCCGGAGCTTCGCCAAAAGCTGAAATCCGCGATCCGGCGGTTCAACGGCGACCACCCGAACCTGTTCGCGATGGTCGCGCAGCGCGCAGCCTATGCGCTGGGCGACGAGTGGCTCGACAAGTGCCGCGACTACATCCGCGAAAACCGCGACTTCGCAGAGGCGTTCATCAAGGAGCGCCTGCCGGAGATCGCGTTCCACCCGCTCGAGGGCACGTACCTGATGTGGCTCGACATGCGCGGGACCGGCGTCAAGCACGAGGAGATGTTTCGGCGGCTTGTCGCCGCCGGCGTCGGCCTCAACGACGGCCTGTTCTTCGGCGAGGCCGGCCGCGGACATTTCCGGCTGAACCTGGCCGCGCCGCGCGCGAACATCGAGCAGGGCCTCCGGTGCGTCGAGCGGGCGCTTTCAAAGTAAGACCGACGGGAGGAACCGACCCTTGCGAGAAAAGAAACGCATGATTGCGCTGGACGTCGAGCTGGACGGCATGCGCCCCAGCCGCATCATACAGCTCTCCTACCTGATCGTCGACGGCCGCCGCGTGCGCGGCAAGAACTTCTACTTTTCGGTGGAGGCGATCAACCGCCACGCGCGCAAGGTGCACGGGCTGGGCGTCGGGCAGCTCAAGAGGCTCTCCGGCGGCGACCTGTTCGCGCACCACGCCGACGAGGTCTACCGGGACTTCGCGAAGTGCGGCATGGTCATCGGCCACGACGTCGCGGGCGACATGCGCTACCTGTGCGAGGAGTTTTCGCGCATCGGCGTGAAATTTCCCGAAATCCCGCGCTTCTGCACGCTGAAGCACTACACGGAGGAGGCGAACATCCCCCTCAAGCAGAACCCGGACAAGCTCAAGCCCCCGCGGCTCGAGGAGCTGATGAAGCACTTCGGCATCACGCCGGAGCTCGTCGCCCGCAAGTGCCGCAAGTGGTTCGGCGGCGGCGACCACTATCACGACGCGCGCTTCGACGCCGCGGCGGCCTACCTGTGCATGGTCGTCGGGGAGGAGCTTGGATAGGGCAAAAAACACCGTGGAGAAACAAGCGATGCAAAACAAGCGGTTTCCCGTCGTATGGATCATGCTGGCCTGCGTGGCGTGGAGCTTCGCGGGCGTTTTGTCGAAATTTGTGCCGTGGAACGCGCTGACGCTGACCGGCTTTCGCGCGCTCGTCGCGGCGGTCATTCTCGGGCTGTCGCGCAAAAGTTTTCGCGTCGTCAACACGTTCGGAACCTGGCTCGGCGCGTTCGGCGTGCTCACGACCTCGACGCTGTTCATCTTCGCGAACAAGCTGACGAGCGCGGCGAACGCGATCGTGCTGCAGTACGCGATGCCCATCGTCGTCGTGCTGTTCGAGGCGGTCGCGCTCAAGAAGCGCCCGAGGAGGCTCGACGCGGCGGCGGTCGTCGTCGTGACGCTGGGTGTCGTGCTGTGCTTCTTCCAGGGGCTCTCGGGCGGCGGCATGCTCGGAAACGCGCTCGCGCTTTTGTCCGCGGTCACCTACGCGACGATCTACCTCGCCGCCCGCAGGAAGGACTGCGACGTCCTGGGCTACTCGTATCAGGGAAACCTGCTCGCGGCGGTGCTCGTGCTGTTCATGCCGTTTGACAGG
>MWAC01000130.1 GCA_002068815.1 Firmicutes bacterium ADurb.Bin467
CGTCGAGAGGATGAACGCGCGCGCGAGGGAGCTGGGCCTTAACTCGACGCACTACGCGAACCCGCACGGCTATCACGACGACGACCACTACACGACCGCCGCGGACATGGCGGAGCTCCTTCGGCGCGCGCTGCAAAACTCCGCGTTCGAGGCCCTCTTCCGCGAGCACCGGCATGCAATGGGTGCGACGAACGTGCGCGCGGCGCGCGTGATCGAGTGCCGGTACGACATCTTCAACGCCGCGTCGAAGTACTACGACCCGGACGTGTTCGGCGGCAAGACCGGCTTCACGTCGCCGGCGGGCTACTGCTTCGTCGGCGCGGCGGAGCGCGGCGGCGTTAAGCTGATCGCGGTCGTGTTCGACAGCGGCATACAGAAGTTCAACCGCTGGACCGACGCCGGGCGGCTGTTTGAGTATGGATTTGCGGTGAAGGGGGTATAGCGATGAGGATCGTCATACTCGACGGGAACACGGTCAACCCCGGCGACCTCTCGTGGGGCGCGCTCGGGGAGCCGGGCGATCTGACCGTCTACGACAGGACGCCGGACGCACTGATCGAGGAGCGCATCGCCGGGGCGGAGATCGCGTTCACGAACAAGACGCCGCTGACAAGGGAGACGATCTCGAACGCGAAGTCCCTCCGGTTCATCGGCGTGCTCGCGACCGGCTACAACACCGTAGACGTGCGCGCGGCGCGGGAGCGCGGCATACCGGTCGCGAACGTGCCCGCGTACGGCACGGAATCCGTCGCGCAGTTCGCGATCGCGCTGCTGTTGGAAATCTGCCACCATGTCGGGCACCACGCGGAGCGCGTCCGCGCGGGGCGCTGGGCCGAGGGGCCGGATTTCTGCTTCTGGGAGACACCGCAGATCGAGCTCGCCGGGAAGGCGATGGGTATACTCGGCTTCGGGCGCATCGGCCGCGCGGTCGGCGGGATCGCGAGGGCGCTCGGCATGCGCGTGCTCGCGTGCGACCGCCACGAGGCGGACGAGGGGCGCGCGATCGCCGAATACGTGCCGCTGGACGCACTGCTTCGCGAGGCGGACGTGCTGTCGCTCCACTGTCCGCTCACCCCGGAGACCGAGCGGATCATCGACCGCGCGGCGATCGGGAAGATGAAGGACGTCGCGATTTTGATCAACAACAGCCGCGGCGCGCTTCTGAACGAGCGGGACGTCGCGGACGCGCTGAACGCCGGCAAGCTCGCGGCCGCGGCGGTCGACGTCGTGTCCGAGGAGCCGATCCGCCCCGACAACCCGCTGCTTACGGCGAAGAACTGCCTGATCACGCCGCACATCAGCTGGGTGTCCCGGGAGAGCCGGGGCAGGATTGTCGAGGCGTCGGCGGGAAACCTGCGCGCGTTTCTCCGCGGGGAGCCGAAGAACGTCGTAAACTAGCAAGGGAGCCGGGCGTTCGCCCGGCCCTCAGGGCATCAAAAACCGCGGTTTTTTGATGCATAGGAAGAATGTGCTTCGGCTCGCTGAAATCCTCACGGATTTCCGGGCGCGATCCTGACGGTAGGAATCGTTTTACCTCCGCTGCGCTCCGTAAAAACCAAATTCACCGCGCATGTCGCTGAATTCGATTTTATGGGTCGGTCGGCGATACTTTGTCGATGGGCTGGGAGCCGGGCGTTCGCCCGGCCCTCGATTTACTCCGTCGCCAGCTTGTACAGCTCGGCGATTTTTTGCGCGTCCGCGATCAGGAAGCGGTCCTCGGGCGGGTAGATCGCGCCGCCGAAGTAGATCGACGTGTTGAATCGGCAGCTCAGGTCGTACGCCACGCGGTGCACCGCCGCGTGCATCCTGTCGAAGCCGATCTCGTCGCGGCACCGCCTCACGTCGCTCAATGTGATGCCGCCGCCGGGCAGTATCTCGATGCGCCCCGCGGCGTGCTCGATCATCCGGCGGATCATGCCCGCGCCCTCGGAGACGGTCGGACGCTGGCCGCTGGTCAGCACGCGCTTCACGCCCAAGTCGATCAAGGTGTCGAGCACCTCGAACGCGTCGGGCACGACGTCGATCGCGCGGTGGAACACGCTGTCGCGGTCGCCGACGATCCCGAGCATCTTCGCCGTGCGCGCCCTGTCCACCCGGCCGTCTTTGTCGAGGAAGCCGAACACGATGCCGTCCGCGCCGTGCGCGATGAGCGCGCGCGCGTCCTCGAGCATGACCTCGAACTCGGCGTCCGTGTAGCAGAACCCGCCCTCGCGCGGGCGCACCATGCACATGATCGGGATGCCGATGTGCCGCTTCGCGACGATCAGCGAGCCGATCGTCGGCGTCAGGCCGCCGTGGAACAGGTCGCTGTTGAGCTCGACGCGGTGCGCGCCGCCCTTTGCGGCCTCGATCGCGTCTTCCGCCGAGCCGCAGCAGATTTCGAGAAACAGGGGCTTCTTTTCCATGATTTACGCCTCCTCCAGCGCGAATACGATGTCGGGATTGAGCATGAACGGGAACATGGCGGCGTTGATGTTCGTAAGCGGCAGCACGTCGTCGCAGAGGTCGATGCCGAGCACCTCGCGGAACGCCCGCTGCCTGGCGAGAATGCGCGCATACACCTCCGGGTACTCGCGCCCGAGCGCCGCGCGCAGCGCCGGCCCCGCGACGATCGCCGGGTCCTCGCAGATGGCCGTGCGCGCCGGGTCGGGCATCGAGGAGATGATATCGACCTGCATGTACGCGCCGTCCGGCACCGTGTAAGTCGAGCCCTCGTAGGAGAGCGCGTTGACCCACTCGTCCATGCCGGTGAAGTGGCCGCAGTTGAGCTCGACAAAGTGGTTCGGGCCGTCGAGGATGTCGTGCACCGCACGGTGCAGCGCGTTTCCGTCCGCGCCGACCTTGAGCGCCTCGTACCACGCGCCCATCGCTCGGAAGAACTCGCCGTAGAAGGAGAACAGATGCGGCCGGAGCGATTCGTGCATCGTCGCCTCGTCGCGGGCAGCGACGCCGACGCGCGAGCTCAGGGAGCCCCGGACGCCGTAGCACAGCCCGCATTGGTCGCCGAGCGAGAGCCGCACGTCGTCCCGCGGCGAGCGGATGCCGAGCGCGACGCTCTCGGGCCCAAAGTTGACGAGCGGGTGCATGACGTGCGGCGCGAAGCCGACGCGCGCGGACTCGCTGAGCGCGTACTCGGTCATGCCGGGCTGCATGCTCTTCAGGAGCCGCATCAGCACGTTGGCGCTGCGAGCGCCGGCGGTCTCGGCCGCGGCGATCTCCTTCGCCGTGTAGACCCTAAGGCGCATGCCGCTGTCGAGCCCGGTCAGCGCAGCCGTGTAGTTGACGACATTTTCGAAGCCCGCCAGCGAGCGCAGCGCCTCGACGACGTAGTGCGGCGCGTCGAATGTGTACTTCGGGTCGGTCGGTATGTACTCGGGCAGGAAGTATTTGAAGCCGATCAGGCCGACCATAGCGCCGGGGAACACGCCGGCATCGCGGAGGATTTCGTCCAGCTTTTCCTCCTTCCGGCGGGGCTGGCCCTGCAGGCTGAAGTTGCGGTAATAGGCGCGCCGAATCTCATAGGGGACGCAGAAGCTGTAGGACATGCCCTCGTTCCCGACGAGCAGCGTCGGCGCACCCTCCCTCGGGACGACGAAAACGCTCTCCTCAAAGCGGCAGTCGTAGCCGCAGAAATGCTCGATGTTCGCGAAGTGCTCGCGGTCGCCGACGATGACGGCCGCGTCGATGCCGTCCGCGTCCATGCGCTCGCGCAGCATCCCGAGCCGGAACCGGTAGTCGTCCGCGCCCATCGGTATCTGCGCGGCGTCCACCTCCGCGAGGAACAGCGGGTCGGCCTTTTTCAGAACAACGGTCTTCATCGCATCCTCCATTAACGTTAAAATTCCCCAACCCATTATACCCGATCCGGCGGGTTTCGTCAAATACGGAATTGCATTTTGCGCGGATTTGTGTTATCGTGAATTGGGTTCCGACATGGAGTTTTTGGAGGGAATTCGCATGGTTCTTCATGTGCCGCTCGTAAGGGAATACCGCTCCGACCTTCTGGATTTGACGCACTATGGATACATCGCGGTCGTGGACGAGCGCGGGAACGTGCTCTACCGCGCGGGCGACCCGGACGCGGTCGTCTACTACCGCAGCGCCTCGAAGCCGCTGCAGGCGCTGCCGGTCATCCGGCGCGGCCTCGACAAAAAATACGGGCTGACCGACGAGGAGACGGTGCTGCTCGCGGGCTCGCACGCGGGCGAACCTTACCACGTCGCGGCGCTCGAGAGCATCGCGAAAAAGACCGGGCTCTCCGAGGAAACGCTGGTGATGAAGCCCGCCGTCCCGAGTTATATCCCCGCGAACGAGGAGCGCATCCGGCAGGGCCTTCCGCCGCGGAAGTTCTACCACAATTGCGCCGGCAAGCACCTGGCGCTGATGCTCGTGCAGCGCGAGCTCGGCTCGCCGGTCGAGGACTACTGGAAGATGGACGCGCCGGCGGAAAACGAGGTGCGCGACACCCTGATGGAGATGAGCGAGGCGGAGAGCGTCGAGCTCGGCGTCGACGGCTGCGGCGTGCCGGTGTTCGCGGTCGGCGTCAAGAACATCGCGATCGCGTTCAAGAACCTCGCGTGCATCGACACGATCCGGGACGAAGGGCTCCGGGCCGCGGCGGCGGCATTCGTGCCGAGGATTCACCAATACCCGCACATGATGCGCGGCACGGGCTACATCTGCACGTATTTGAACTACGACCCGAACCTCGTCGCGAAGGGCGGCGCGCTCGGCGTGTACGGCTTCGGGCTCAAGAGGGAGCGGCTCGGCGTCGCGTTCAAGGTCTCCCAACGCGTGGACAGCCAGACGATCCTCGACTCCAAGGGCGCCGAACATCTGCT
>MWAC01000131.1 GCA_002068815.1 Firmicutes bacterium ADurb.Bin467
GGCGACGTTGCCGCCCGCCTGGACGCTCCCGCCGACCTCGCAGTTGAGGCTGCCGAGTATGCCCGACGCCGTCGCGACGATGTCGCTCCCCGTGCAGTAGTAGGCGTCGTAGGTGCCGCCGACGGTCTCGTAGAGCAGATCGCCCTTCTTGACCGCGTCGCCCGTCTCTACGTGCATGAGCGCGATGCTGCCCGAGTCGCCGCCGGCCGCGCCGACCGCGAGGTCGTTCGTGCGCGCGCAGGTGCCGCGGCCGAGCCGGGCCTTCGAGGCGTACGTGTCGCCGCGGTAGACGGTGACGGTCTCGCCGACCTCGAACTCGCCTTCGGCGACCTTGACCGTGTAGGACGAGCCGTTGACGGCCGACACGAAGCCGACGCCGGTGTGGTCGCCGTCGGAGTAGCACTTCAAGGAGACCGCCTCGCCGACGTGGATGTAGAGGTTGTCGCTGTTCGAGTAGGCGTTTTCGATGTCCGCCTCGATCGTGTAGCGGCCCGTCGAGGGCTCTATGTAGAGCACCGCGCCGAAGCTGTTCGCGACCGCGTCGACGGCGTCTCCGGCCGCGCCGAACACGGCCGAGATGGTGCCGTCCTGCGCGGCATAGACCTTCGTCGTCCGAAGCGTCGCGAGCACGTCGCCGGCCTCCACGAGCTCCCCGGCGCGCACGGCCACGGCCTCGACGTCCCCGCCGACGGCCGAGCGCACCGCGACGCTCGCGCCGCTCACGACGGTTCCGTCAAACTCGAAGTTCTCGGTGTCCTCGTCGAGCGCGGCCTCCTCCTCCGCGACGATTGCGGGTTCCTCCTCCTCCGCGACCGCGGGGAGCGCGAGGGCGGTCAACAGCAGCGCGGCCAGCAGCAGGGTCATCCATTTCCGCATGTTCTTCATGGTTTCCATCCTTTCGATTTCCGTCTTGGTTGTTCCATTGCCTATGCGCTTCGAAGCGCGTCGATGGGATTCAAGTTGCTGGCCTTGCGCGCGGGCGCCCAGCCGAAGATGATGCCGACCGAGGCGGAGAACCCGACCCCGAGACCGATGGCCATCAGGGAGAGCCGGAAGTCCGTGCCGATCGCGACCGCGAACACGTAGGAGATGCCGACGCCGAGCACCGCGCCGATTACCCCGCCCAGAAGCGACAGTATGAACGACTCGATCAGGAACTGCAGCTGTATCTGCCCCGGCTCCGCGCCGAGCGCCTTGCGGAGGCCGATCTCGGCGGTGCGCTCGGTGACCGACACGAGCATTATGTTCATGATGCCGATGCCGCCGACGAGCAGCGCGATCGAGGCGATCCCCGCGAGCATCGCGGTCATCATCGAGAGCATCGTGTTCATCGTGTCCAGGAGGCTCTCCATGTTGATGACCGTGTAGGTGTCGTCCTTGTAGTTGAACATCCGGTACAGCGCGTCCTCGAGGTCGTCGACGACCCGGTCCATCTTCGTCGTATCCGCGACGTGCACGTCGAGCGACGAGATATGCGCGGTGCCGGTCAGCCGCAGGGCCGTCGTGTACGGGACGATCATCTTCTCGTCGCCGCCGCCCATCGCCTGGCTCATCACGTCGCGGTTCGAGTCGTCGGACAGCACGCCCACGACCGTGAACGTGTGGCCGTTGACGAGCAGCGTCCGGTTCAGCGGATCGACGCCGAAGAACAGCTTCTTCGCGAGCGCGCCGTCGACGATGCACACGCGCGTCTGCGCGTCCATGTCGAGCCTGTTGAGCGCCCGACCGCGCTTGACGAGCCCGTCGTTCATCCGGAAATAGGTCTCGTTCCTGCCCTCGAGCGATATCTCGTCGTCCCAGCCGTACTCGGACTTCGCGACGACCGTCGAGGAGACCGACGGGGATACGCCGGACACGTTGTCGAGCGCCGCGATTGTTTCGAGGTCCCCCTCGGTCAGCCCCGGCTTCAAAAGCGTTCCCCGCGCGCTGACGCTCAGCTTCCCGGCGCCGAGCGACTCGAACTCGCTCGAAATCTGCCCGGTCACGCCGCTGACGATCGTGATCAGCGCGATGATCGCCGTGACGCCGATGATGATGCCGAGCACGGTCAGGAACGAGCGCATCCGGTTGTAGGCGATGTTGCGAACCGACATCGAGACGCTCTCGCGCAGCATGCTGATCCTGACCGTGCGGCCCTCGGAGTTGATCTCCCGAAACAGCGAGAGCACCTGTTTGCCGGTCTCCTGATCGAGCGCGCCGGTCGGCTCGTCGGCAAGCAGCATCGTCGGGTTCCCGGCCAGCGCCCGGGCGATCGCGACGCGCTGCTGCTGGCCGCCGGAGAGCTGGTTCGGGAAGTGGTGCAGCTTGTCGTGGAGACCGACCCTTTCGAGCATCTCCTTCGCGCGCCGCTCGCGGAGCTTTGCCGGGACGCCCGCGTAGATCAGCGGCAGCTCGACGTTCTTCATCGCGTCCATCCGCTGCAGAAGCTGGAACGACTGGAAGATGAAGCCGATCTCGTGGCAGCGGATCTGCGCGAGCTGATGCTGGTCCTGCTCGCCGATTTTCCGGCCGCGGAGGATGTAATCGCCGCTCGTCGGGGTGTCCAGACAGCCGATGATGTTCATCATCGTCGATTTTCCGCTGCCGGAGGGCCCGAGGATCGACAGGAACTCGCCCTCCTCGAGGTCGAGGTTCACGTATTTCAGCACCGTCTGCACCTCGTCGCCCATCCGGTACTGCTTGACGATGTCCCGCATCGAGAAGTACGCGCCGCTCATTGCAGCCCTCCGCCGCGCATCTGCATCATCATCGACATCATGTCGGTCTCGCCGGGCGCGTAGTAGACGGTCTCGCCGCTTGCAAGCCCCGAACGGATCTCGACGTTCGCGCCGTCGTTGATGCCGGTCTCGACGAAGCGCGAAACGTATTTTCCGTTCGCGTCTTTGACGAGCACATACGCGCGGTTGTCCTCGCTGAACTGCAGCGCGTCGACCTTGAGGAGCGTCACGCCGGCCGCGGATTGGTTCAGCATCCGGACCTCGACCTGCATGCCCGGCAGCACGCCCTCCGGCGCGTCGACCGCGATCGCGGCGGTGTAGGTCGAGAGGCCCCCGCTCGTGTCCGCGTCCTTGTCGAGGCTCTTGACGGTTCCGCCGCAGTCGATGCCGAGCGCGTTGACCGTGATTTCGACGGGCTTTCCGATCGAAACGGCCTCGACGTCGTACTCGTCGACGCTGATCTCCACCTCGAGCTCGTCCACGTCGACGATCGTCATCAGCTCCATGCCGGGCGTCACCACGTCGTCCTCGCGCGCGTTCAGCCGCACGATTTCGCCCGCGAGGTCGGACTTGAGCACCGCGCCGGTCGAGAGCTTGATCAGCCGGTCGCCGGACTTCACCTGTTCGTTCGCCGCGACATAGACGTCCTTTACGGTCGCGCTTGCCGGGGCCGAGATCGTCTGTCTGCGCGGGGCGATGATATTCCCGGTGAAGCTGTACGTGGTGCTGATGTCGCCGGTAAACGCCGCCGCCTCGATGTAGCGGATCGAAGCGCGCGGCCTGAGCGCGAAAAACCCGACGACGACCAGGATCAGCACCAGCGGAATGAGCCACCGAAGCGCCCTGCGCTTTTTGTGGGCCAAGATGAAAACCTCCTTAAGCGGGATTCTATCACCGCAAGATTAACCGAACCTCAACCGGGTGTCGAATGGATGGGGCGAAACTGTTAACAATTTTCCATCGGCAGGGAGACCGAAAAGCGGCTGCCCTCGCCGGGGCGGCTCTCCACCCCGACCCGGCCGCCGGACAGCTCGACGATCCGCTTCACGAGCGCGAGCCCGAGGCCGTTTCCCTCCGCCGCGCGCGACGGGTTGCCCTGATAGAACTTCTCGAAGATGCGCCCGACGACCTCCTCGGGCATCCCGACGCCCCTGTCCTCGATCGTCGTAAGCGCCTCGCCGCCCGCCTCCGAGAGCCTGACGATCAGCGGCCCGCCGGCGTTTGAGAACTTGATCGCGTTCTCGAGCAGGTTGATCCATACCTGAATCATGAGCTCCGGATTCCCCTCGTAGGTGACTTCGGAGAGCTCGATGTCCAATTCGAGCCGCTTCTCGGCCCACTTGGGCTCCAGCAGCACGACCGCCTGCCGAATCTGCTCGTCGAGCCGGAACCGTCGGCGCTCGGTGATGATGCCCTGGTTCTCGAGCCGCGAGAGGCTCAATACGTTTCGCGAGAGCGTCGAGAGCCTGCGCGCGCCGTCGGCGATCATCTCGGCGTACTCGCGCTGCTCCGCGCCGCTCAACTGGCCGCTGATGAGCAGCGTCGCGCAGTTCTCGATCGCCGCGACGGGCGTGCGTATCTCGTGCGAGATGTTGTTGACGAAGTCGCTTCGAAGCATCTCCGTGTGCGAGAGCTCCTCGGCCATCCGGTTGAAGTTCCGGATCAGTTCGCCGACCTCGCCCTTGCTCCTCGGTTCGAGCCTGACGTCGAAGTTCCCCTCGGCGACCTGCTGCGTCGCCTTGATCAGCGCGATCAAGGGGTTCAGCACCTTCTTTGAAAAGAATGCCGAGAGCAGGGTGCCGATGATCGCGCTGACCAGCAGAAACGCGATGATGCCGTAGAGCGGCGACGTGCGAACCCAGCCGTGGCGGAAGCTGACAACCGCCAAAAACCCCGCAAGCAGCGCCGAGAGCAGCAGTGTGCCGGACGAGAGCAGCACCGTCGTCAGCCAGATGCCGACCGGCCGCCTATTGCGCATCGGTCTTCACCGCCTTGTAGCCGAGCCCGCGGATCGTCTGAATTTCGAAGTCCGGAAACGGCCGTATCCGCTCGCGGAGGCGCGCGATGTGCACCTCGACCGTGTGCGGGTCGGTCGTCGTCTCGTAGCCCCAGATCTCGTCCATCAGCTGCTGGCGGGTGATGATCCTGTCCGGGTACGAGAGCAATTTGTAGAGCAGCTGAAACTCCTTCTGCGGAAGCGTGACGGAGGTCTCCGCGCTCGAGACGGTCAGCGAATCGCAGTCAACCTCGGTTCCGCCGACCGTGATCCTGCGGTCGCTCGCGATCTTCGCGCGCCGGAGAAGCGCCCGTATGCGAAGCAGCATCTCGCTCAGGTTGATCGGCTTTACCATGTAGTCGTCCGTGCCCGCGGAGAAGCCCTTCTCCATGTCCCGGTACTGCTCCTTCGCGGTGATCATCAATATCGGCAGCGCGCAGCCCGCGCTGCGCAGGCTCCCGGTCAATTCGTACCCGTCCATCTCCGGCATCATGATGTCGGAGACGATCAGGTCGACGTGCTCGGCCTCCATGCGCTCGAGCGCCTCCCGGCCGTTCGAGGCCGCGGCAACCTGATGGCCGTCCTGCCTGAGGGCGTCGCAGACGACGCGCCGGAGCATCCGGTCGTCCTCGACGACGAGTATCTTCGCCATAAAAGCACCTCCCCAAGCCGATGGCGGTATTGT
>MWAC01000132.1 GCA_002068815.1 Firmicutes bacterium ADurb.Bin467
GGCACGCGCTTCCACTCCCGCGCGCTGGCGGTCACCGTGCCCTCCCTCCCCTGCGTCTCGCGCTTGACGGTTTCCGCGAGCTCCTTTGTGTCCGCGCGGTCCCTGTCGGTCGCCGGGTTGTGCCAGAGCCCCTCGAAGTCGCCGAAGTCCGCGCGAATCTCCCAGAAATCCGCGGGCACGAACGCCTCGATCTCGCGGTCTCGCTTGACGATCAGCGCGAGCGTCGGCGTCTGCACGCGCCCGAGCGGGAGCAGCGCGTTGTATTTCAGCGTAAACGCGCGAGAGGCGTTCATGCCGACGAGCCAGTCGGCGACGCTTCTTAAGCGGGCGCTGTCGTACAGCGCGTCGTAGGCGGCCGCGGGCTTCAAATTTTCAAACCCCTGCCGGATCGCGCCGTCCGTCATCGACGAAATCCAGAGCCGCCGGACAGGCTTTTTGCACCCGGCCATCTGGTAGATGTAGCGGAAGATCAATTCGCCCTCGCGCGCGGCGTCGGTCGCGCAGACGACGTCCGCGGTCTCCTTCGCGTTCAGGAGCTTCTTGACGGTCGAAAACTGCGCCTTCGTCTTCGGAAGCACCTTCAGCGGTATGTCCCCGGGCAGTATCGGCAGGTCCGCCATCGCCCATCTTTTGTAGCGCGGGTCCATCTCGTCCGGCTCCATCAGCGACACGAGGTGGCCGAGCGCCCAGGTCACAATGTAACGATCCCCCTCGAGATAGCCGTCCGCGCGCGCATTCGCGCCCACGACGCGCGCGATGTCCCTCGCGACCGACGGCTTCTCGGCAACAATCACGGTCTTCATGGCATAAGAATAGCATACCGGCGCCCATTGCGCAACCAAAACCGTTCTGCTATAATGCAGTAAGGTCAAGAGGAGGCATTCCTATGAGCGAACTGAAACAGTGGATGGACGAACAGGCGCGCGGCGTCGCGGCGGCGCTTGCGGAGATCAACTTGGGCGAGATGAAGGAGCAGACCGCGGGCGGGTTCGGGCTGCGCGCGCGCGCGATCGAATTTCTGACGACGGTGAAGGCGGCGCTGTTCCCGACGCTCTACGAAGTCGGCGCGATCACGCCCGGGCACCTCGTGACGCTCTCGGAGGAGCGGCTCTACACGGCGGCGGAGCAGCTTCGGGGCATCGCGAAGGGCGTGTTCCTCGGGCTGTGCGACAAGCTCGAGCGCGAGAACTGCACGCGCAAGGCCTGCAACGACCGCGCGGACGAGCTTACGCTCTCGTTCATGCAGAAGCTGACCGGCATACGGGAGCTTCTGTCCGAGGACCTGCGCGCGGCGTACGAGGGCGACCCGGCGGCCCGGTTCATGGAGGAGATATTGCTGAGCTACCCGTCGATCGAGGCGGTCAGCACCTACCGCGTCGCGCACGAGCTGTTCGACCTGGGGCTGCCGGTCGTGCCGAGGATATTGACCGAGCACGCGCACGCCTTGACCGGCATCGACATCCACCCGGGCGCAACGATCGGGCGGCACTTCTTCATCGACCACGGCACCGGCGTCGTCATCGGCGAGACGACCGTCATCGGCGACAACGTCAAGCTCTACCAGGGCGTGACGCTCGGCGCGCGCAGCTTCCCGAAGGACGAGCACGGCAACCCCGTCAAGGGCATCAAGCGCCACCCGAACATCGAGGACGACGTCATCATCTACGCCGGCGCGACGATCCTGGGCGGCGACGTGACGATCGGGCGCGGCAGCGTCATCGGCGGAAACACGTGGATCACGAAGTCCGTGCCGGCCGGCTCGAAGGTCAGCCGGGAGGGGTAGATGCTCTTCGACTGCAACATCCCCGCGGGGGCCGGGCTCGCGCCGATGGCGGGCGTGACCGACGCGGCGGCGCGGCTGCTTTCGTTCGAACAGGGCGCTTCGTGGGCCGTCAGCGAGATGCTGTCCGCGAAGGGGTTCGTCTACTCGAACGGAAGGAGCGAGGCGATCCGCGAGCTGCTGTTCCGCTTCCCCGGCGAGGGCACTTGCGGGCTGCAGCTGTTCGGGCGCGAGCCGGAATTCGTCGCCGAGGCCGCGCGAAGGCTCGAGGGCGCGGGGTTTTCGTTCATCGACCTGAACTTCGGCTGCCCGGCGCCGAAGATCACCGGAAACGGCGAGGGCAGCGCATTGATGAAGGAGCCTGTGCAGATCGCGAAGGTCGTGCGCGCGGCGGCGGACGCGGTGAAATTCCCGGTCACGGTCAAGATTCGCTCCGGCTGGAACCCGGAGAGCGTCAACGCCGTCGAGGTCGCGAAGATCTGCGAGGACGCCGGCGCAAAGGCGATCGCCGTGCACGCGCGCACGCGCAGCCAGTTTTACGGAGGGCAAGCCGATTGGTCGGTCATCGCGGCCGTCAAGCGCGCGGTCAAAATCCCGGTGTTCGGAAACGGCGACGTGCGCTCCGGCGCGGACGCGGTGCGGATGCTTCATGAAACCGGCTGCGACCGCGTCATCGTCGGCCGCGCGGCCGAGGGAAACCCCTGGATTTTCCGGGAAATCCGCGCGGCGCTGACGGGCGAAGCGTATTCCCCGCCGGCATTTGCCGAGCGGATGGCGACGGCGCTAAGGCACCTCGATCTCGCGGTCGTGCTCTACGGCGAAAAGAAGGGCGTGCTCGAGATGCGAAAGCACGTCGCATGGTATATCACAGGCGTCCCCGGCGCGGCGAAGCTGCGCGAGGGCGTCAACGGGGTGTGCGAGGCCGAAGAGGTGCGGGAGCTGCTCATGCGGTACGCCGGGCTTGGGAACCGTTCCCCCTCCGTGTCCGTCTAACGGCCAGATTGAGGGAATTTGGATGAAAAAGCTGTTTGCGGTTCTGTTGACGCTGCTGCTGCTCTCAGCCGCGGCTTCTGCGGACACGCGCCTCGAGGCCGGAGGCTATGCGCTGACGTTTGACAAACAGATGTTCGATTATAGTCAAAATATACCCCCCGGCATGGATTTCCTCATCCCTTGCGCGGCGCAGGCCAAAAATTGGTCCTCTACGTTCATCGTCATCATATCCCGCGCGGAGGGCGCGGAGCCGGACTGGCTCCCGGACCTCCAAAAAGACCTCGAGCGGATGTCCTCCGACGCGGTTTCGTCCGGCTTTCGCCTCGTGCCGGAGG
>MWAC01000133.1 GCA_002068815.1 Firmicutes bacterium ADurb.Bin467
AGCGCCTTGTCGGTGCCGCCGCCGAAATCGCCGTCGGCCTTGCCATCCATGAAGCCCAGTATGCGAAGCGCCTCCTGAATCTCCTTGACGCCGTCGCCCTTCGCGCCCTTCGCAAGCGGGGTCGGCTCGGGCGTGGGCATCGGAACCGCGATTGCGCTCTTGAGCGCGAGCTCTGTCGCCGCGTCCACGACGCCCGTCTCCGCGAGGCCGTTCATCCGCTGAAATCGCTTCAGCGCGTCCTCGGTCTTTTTGCCGAACTGCCCGTCGGGCGCGCCGGCCAGATAGTTGAGTTCCACGAGCCGCTGCTGCAGATCGGCCACCGCGCTTTCACCGGCCGCGTCGCGGCTTCCCCTACCGATCGGCGTAACCGTCGGGAGGGCGGTTGGGTTTTCGGCGAGCGCCGATTGGCCGAGCGTCAGCTGCTGCTCGTCTGCGTCCTCGACGACGCTGTACTGACATCCCGCCAAAAGGAGCAGGAGGATCAGCAGCGCGGCGAGCAGTTGTTTCTTCATTCTTAACACCCCATCCTAGTCATTCGCATCTCGTTGAATGCGATAGTTAGACGCATTCGGATGGGATATAGGTTCACGATTTCTATGTGAAATGTTTGGCTGTGCTGTCAGAAGCTGAAATAGCCCGTCGAGATGTAGCCGGTCGCGGAGCCGGAGCGGACCTTCGCCCACTTGCCGTCGACCTCGAGCACCGTCACGCCCGCGCCCGCCGAAAGCGTCCGGATGACCGAATAATTCGTGCCCGGACCCTTGCGGAAGTTGACGTCGCCGGTCGTCCGCGCGCCGACGCCGAAGGAGACGTAGCTCTTGTGGACGTAGCCGGTCTTCTTGTTCGTCGTCACGACCTCGACCCAGTCGCCGCTTTTTCCGATCGCCTTCAGGAAGTCGCCGCGCCTGAGCGTCCCGAGCGACGAATAGCCCGTGCCCGCGCCGCTGCGCAGGTGCACGCTTCCCTCGACGGTCTTCGTCATCAGAAGCGCCGGCTCGTACTTCGACGTTCCGCCCGACGGGGGAGGGGTCGCGCCGCCGCGGATGTACGCGGAGCGGATGTAGCCGACCTTGCCGGTGCGCTCGACGCGGACTTTCGACCACTCGCCGGAATTTTCGAGCACCGTGACGTCCTCGCCGTGCACCGCGTAACCGGTGATCTCGTAGTTCGTCCCCTTGCCCGCGCGCAGGTTCAGCGACCCGCCGTCCTTGCTCACATACACCGTCGCCGCCAGCGCCGTGCCCGCGGCCAGCACCAATATCAGCGCCGCCGCGGCCGCCATCTTCCACCATTGCCTCTTCATGCTTCATCCCTCCCGTTCATTCGTTTTGCCTTTTAGACAGGAACTGGGGGAATTTGGTTCCGGGGGATTTCTGGGAATAGATGGAAAGGCCGCACCCCCGCAAGCGGGAGTGCGGCAAATTCGCTGCCGGCGCCTATGCCTCCGAGCGGTCCCTGCGTATCGTAAACCCGAACTCGCTGCCGACGCCCTTCTCGCTCTTGGCCCAGATGTCCTCGCCCATCCAGCGCAGCAGCTCCTTCGCGATCGAGAGCCCGAGGCCGCTGCCCATGCCGCTGTGCGCCTTGTCCACCTTGTAGAAGCGGTCGAACACGAACGGCAAATCCTCCGGCGCGATGCCTATGCCGGTGTCCTTGACGCTCAGCGTCACGCGAGCGTCGTCCCACGCCGCGTCGACCGAGATCGTGCCGCCCTCCGGCGTGTACTTGATCGCGTTGTCGAGCAATATCACGAGCAATTGCTCGACGCGGTCGGCGTTCGCGACGACCGGCGGCACCTTCGAGAAGTCCGCGTGCGCCTCAAAATGCAGCGCGTGGTCCTCGGCGATCGCCTGATACCGCTCGCAGACGTCGGCGACGATGGTGCCGAGCTTCATCCGCTCCGCCTGGAGCGCGAGCGCGCCGCTCTGCAGCCTCGAGAGCTCCATCAGGTCGTTGATCAGCCGCGAGAGACGCATGATCTCGCGCAAAATGATGTCGTAATAGCGCATGCGCATCTCCTCGGTCGCGACCATGCCCTCCTTCAAGGGCTCGATCAGCGCGCGCATCGCGGTCAGGGGCGTGCGCATCTCGTGCGAGACGTTCGCCACGTAGTCGCGCCGCGTGCGCTCGAGGCGCTCGAGCTGCGTGATGTCGGAAAAGAGCCCGACCGCGCCGGCGGTCGTGCCGATCTCGTCGATCAGCGGGGAGATCACGATGCGGAGCACGCGCTCGGGGAATTCGAGGTTGCGCGCGATGACCTCGCCGTCCCGGATCACGCGGTCGAAGTCGTCCCAGACGCCCTGGTCGGGGATCAGCTTCATCCGCTCGCCCCGGCCGGACGCGCTCCTGTGCGCCTCGAACATCTTTTCGAGCGCCGGGTTTCGATGCGTGATGCGCCCCTTCGCGTTCACCGCGACGATGCCCTCCGAGAGGCCGTTGAGCATGTGCTTCAAGCGGTTGCGCTCGATGATCAGCAGATACATGTTGCGCGAGAGCTGGTAGGACAGGTTGTTGAGCGCCTTTCCCAATTGGCCGAGTTCCCCGGTCATGCGCTCGTCCGCGCGCGCGTCGAGGTCGCCCTTCGCGACCGCGACCGCCACGTCGCGCAGCGCGCGCAGTTGCCGTTTGACGGGCAGAATGAGCAGCTTCAAGAGCGGGTACGACGCGAGTCCCGCCGCGCAGAGCCCCGAAAGCGCCGACCACACGAACGGCATCGCGCCCCCGCCCCGGTTGAACAGGAACAGGTTCGCGAGCAATGCTACGACGACCATTGTCGAAACAATGGCCGCCGTAAAGAGCACCGCGCGCTTGAAAAGCGAGCTTCCCTTGTTCATGCGTTGACCTCGAACCGATAGCCTACGCCGTAGACGGTCTTGAGCACCCACGGCACGTTCTCCTGCGGGAGTTTCTGGCGGATGCGCTTGATGTGCGCGTCGACGGTGCGCGTGTCCCCGAAGTAGTCGTAGCCCCAGACGCGCGAGAGGATCTGCTCGCGGGAGAACACCTGGCCGACGTTCGAGGTCAGCATGTGCAGTATCTCGACCTCCTTGGGCGTGCAGGGAACGACCTTGCCGGCGGCCTTGACCTGGTAGTTTTCGAGGCTGATCTCGAGCTGCGGGAGGCGTATGATCGAGTTGTCCTCGTCCGGCGCCTTCTCGGAGAAGCGCCGAAGCACCGCCTTGATGCGCGCCAGCACCTCGCGCGGGCTGAAGGGCTTCACGATGTAGTCGTCCGCGCCGAGCTCGAGGCCGAGTATCCGGTCGATCTCCTCTCCCTTGGCGGTGAGCATGATGATCGGGATGGAGCTCGTCTGGCGGATCGTGCGGCACACGTCGATGCCGGACATCCGGGGCATCATCAGGTCGAGCACCACCATGTCCGGGTGCAGACTTTCGACCATTTCGAGCGCCTGCTGGCCGTCGTACGCGGACTGATGCTCATACCCCTCGGAGCCCAGGTACAGGCCGAGGGACTCGTGCACCACGGGATCGTCGTCGCAGATCAGAATCAGCGGGTACATCGACATAATCTCACCTCAGATTTCACATTCGTACTATTATTATATACATTGGCGAGAAGTTATGCAACTGTTGTCAGAAAGTGCCTTAATAAAATCAAATTCGACAGGAAATTGGGCGAAGGCGCGAACGCCGCTTCAAAATTCATAATTTTGTAATAACCGGCGGGGAATTCAATGATTTCAGCCAATTTTTAAGCGATTGCGGCGGAAAATCGCGGGCGATGTATAAAAGATCGCATATTTCCTCTTGATTTTGAAATAAATCTGTAATATAATGGCTTCAACACCAAATCGCGGGAGGACGAATGATGAAGATATCGCGCATCATCTCCGCGGCGCTGGCCGCGCTGTTTCTGCTCGCGCCGCTCGCGGCGCTCGCGGAGACGGCCTATGTGACCTCGAGGACGGCGGTCTACGCGCAGCCGGACGAGTCGAGCCGGTCGGTTTCGGTCCCGGCCGGGACGAAGCTTGAGTTCGTCAAGGCGCAGGGCGGCTGGGCGATGGTCAAAAAGGGTTCGGCGGTCGGCTATATGGACGCCTCGAAGCTCGCGACCGTCGTGAACCAAAATGGCAAGGCGGTCTACGCAAAGGACGGCCTGAAGCTCTACAAGTCGCCGTCGGAGTCCGGCGCGACGAAGTCCGTCCCGGCGGGCGCGCAGCTCTCCCTGATCGCGACCTGCGGCGAATGGGCGTGCGTGCAGTCCGGCTCGGCCAAGGGATTTACGAAGTCGTCGAACCTGACCGCGGCCGCGCCGCCGGCAATGGCGACGCCGACGCCGGCGCCGATCAAGACCGTGCCCGGCTACGCGAGGCGCGACGGCGTCAAGGTCTACGAGAGCTATTCGACCGGAAGCGCCGCGCTCGCGACGCTCGCCCGGAACGACAGGGTGGATGTGAGCTCCGTCAAGGGCAATTGGTGCCAGGTTGTCAGCGGCTCGAGCGTCGGCTCCGCACCTGCGTGTGGGACATCACCCAGCGCTGCAACCTGCGCTGCGTGCACTGCGAGAACCGCAGCGGCCCCGGATCGCCGCGCGAGCTCACGCGCGAGCAGATGTGGTTAAGGCGTTCAACCGTCCTGGCCGCGCGACCAGGCTACATAGCCTCCGTTGTGCGATCCAGATCGGGGAGCGATGCTGGGATTTTGGCCAGCGTGGTCGAGACCGACCGTCCTTGGTGCTGGCAGAGGCTATCTCGTTTCGAGACATTTTCGGCTTGGCGCGACGGCGCAACCGCGACAAGAT
>MWAC01000134.1 GCA_002068815.1 Firmicutes bacterium ADurb.Bin467
GTTGCACAGGAGCTCGTTCGAATGCGCGACGCACGGGTTCGTCACGAGCTTGTCCTTCGCGAGCACGCCGACGACCTTGATCGCCGCCGCGCCCGCCTGCGCGACCGTCTCCGGGATGTCCTTGGGCCCCTGGCACGCGCCGGACAGGAACACGCCCGCGGTCGGGCTCTCGACCGGGCGGAGCTTCGGGTGCGCCTCGGAGAAGAAGTCGTTCGTGTCCATCGACGCGGTCAGCATCGTCGCGAGCGCGCGCGCGCCGGGCTCCGGCTCGATCGCGGCCGCGAGCACGACCATGTCGGCGGGAATCAAAAGCTGCTCGTCGTTCAGCAAATCGCTCCCCTGTACCATCAGCTTGCCGTTCTGCCGCCAGACCTTGCCGACCATGCCCTTGACGTACTCGACGCCGTACTGCTCGGCGGCGCGGCGGTAGAACTCGTCGAAGTTCTTGCCGGGCGTGCGCACGTCGATGTAGAACACGCGCACGCGGACGTCCGGGTACTTCTCGCGCACGAGCATCGCGTGCTTCGCGGTGTACATGCAGCAGATCTTCGAGCAGTAGGTCTTGCCCTTGCCCGCGTCCTCGGAGCAGCGCGAGCCGACGCACTGTATGAACACGATCTCGTGCGGGTGTTTGCCGTCCGACGGGCGCACGAGCTGCCCCTTCGTGGGCCCGGCGGCGTTCAAGATGCGCTCGAACTCGAGCGATGTCACGACGTCGGGGCTCTCCTGATACGCGTACTCGCCGAATTTCTCCAAAGAGATTGGCCGGAATCCCGTCGCGGCGACGATCGCGCCGTACCTGCGCTCGATCACTTCATCCCGCTGGTTGTAGTCGATCGCGCCGGCGGAGCATACCTTCTCGCAGATGCCGCACTTGCCGGTCCTGAGCTTGATGCACTGGCTCGCGTCGATCGTCGCGACGTTCGGGATCGCCTGCGCGAACGGGATGTAGATCGCGCTGCGGTTGTCGAGCCCCATGTTGAACTCGTTCTTGCCCTTTCGCGCCGGGCACTTCGCGACGCACTCGGCGCAGCCGGTGCACCTGTTCGTGTCAACATAGCGCGCCTTTTTGCGAATCGTCACCGTGAAATTTCCGACGAAGCCCGCGACCTTCTCGACCTCGCTGTAGGTGAGCAGCTCGATGTTCGGGCTCTGCGCGGCCTCGACCATCTTCGGCGTCAGTATGCACGCGGAGCAGTCGAGCGTCGGGAACGTCTTGTCGAGCTGCGCCATGCGGCCGCCGATCGTCGGCGATTTCTCGACGATATCGACCTCGTAGCCCGACTCGGCGACATCGAGCGCCGTCTGTATGCCCGCGATGCCGCCGCCGATCACGAGCGCGCGCTTCGCGACCGGGCTCTCCCCGGCCGTGAGCGGCGCGTTTTTCAGCACCTTCGCGACCGCCGCGCGCGCGAGCGCGATCGCCTTGGGGGTACCGACCGCCTTGTCCTTGTGAATCCACGAGCATTGCTCGCGGATGTTCGCGATCTCGACCATGTACGGGTTGAGCCCGGCGCGCTCGGCGGCCCTGCGGAACGTCTGCTCGTGCATGCGCGGCGAGCAGGCGCAGATGACGACGCCGGTCAGCGCGTGCTCGCGGACGGCGGCGATCAGCCTCTGCTGGCCGACTTCTGAGCACATGTATTGATAATCCGCGGCGTAGACTACGCCCGGCTCGCTTCTCATCGCATCGGCAACCGCAGCTACGTCGACCGTGGCCGCGATGTTGGTTCCGCACCAACAGACGAATACGCCGATCTTCTGCATCGCTGTCTCTCCTTGTTATTTCCCGTACTTCCGGAGCGCCGCGACGATCGCCTGCTGCGGAAGCTCCGCGTCGAGTTTTTGCGGGATGTCGTCCGGGGACATGTGGTTCTGCCCCTGCCCGCGGATGACGAGCAGCCGGACGGCCTCGACGAGCTTCGCCGGCTCGACGCTTCGCGGGCACCGCTCGACGCACGCCATGCACGCGAGGCAGCGGTACAGCGACTGCGAGCGCATCAGCGGCTCGATGTCGCCCTTCTCGACCATCGCGACGATCCGGTGCGGACGGTATTCCATCTCGGCATACGCCGGGCAGGTTCCCGAGCACTTGCCGCACCGCATGCACTTGCGCGGGTTCGCGCCGCTGATCTCGACGACCAGATCCCTGAGATTTTCGTTGTTCATGCGCCCTCCGCGATGCCCAGCGCCTCCGCCAGCAATTCGGTGATGTACCTGACCGGCAGCCCGCCCGCGCTGTTCTTGAGGTTGTACAGGCACAGCGGGCACGCGGTCACGATCGTCTCCGCGCCCGCGTCCGCGGCGGATTGCACGATCTTCCGGGCGCTCTTCTCCGCCTGCGCGCGGTCCTCGAGCGTGACATAGGCCCCGCAGCACTCGTTGCGCCGGCCGTAGGCGACCGGCTCCGCGCCGAGCGCGCGTATGAAGTCCTCGAGTACGCGCGGGTTCTCCGGGTCGTCGAGCGCCATGACCGCGGAGGGCCGAAGCAGCAGGCAGCCGTAGTAGCCGGCGATCCTGCGGCCCTTCAGCGGGTTCGCGACCCTCTTCTTGACCTCGCCGAAGCCGATCTCGTCCCGCAAAAGCTCGAGGTAGTGGATCGCCCTCGCCTCGCCCGCGTACGGGACTTCGGGGTCGAGGTAGTTGTTGACCTTCATCCGGAGGTTCGCGTCCGCTTTCAGCGCCTCGTTTGTCTGCTTGAGCACGTTGTGGCAGGCGGAGCAGACGGTCACGAGCGTCCGCCCCTCGTCCCGCGCAGACATCAGCGCGCGCACGGCGGACAGCCGCGTCGCGATCTCGTCCTTCGCGAGCGGGTAGACCGCGCCGCAGCACTGCCACTCGGGAAGCTCCTCGAGCTCGGCTCCGAGCGCAACGGCCGACAGCCGGGCATACCGGTCGAGCTCCTTCGCCCTCGTCTTCAGCGTGCAGCCCGGGTAGTACGAATAGCGCATGCAAAACGCTCCTTTGGTCGGATTTCGACAAGATTCCGGCGGCAGGTCGCGCGCCGGAATCCGATTGTCCATTGGGCGACCCGGCTACACCATCTGCTCCGGGTGGAACACCTCGTCGAACCGCTCGGCGCTGAGATATCCCAGCGCGACGCAGGCTTCCCTGAGCGAGATGCACTCGGCGTGCGCCTTCTTGACGGTCCTCGCCGCGTTGTCGTAGCCGATGTACGGGTTCAGCGCGGTCACGAGCATCAGCGAGTTGTGGAGGTTCGCCTTCATCTTCTCGCGGTTCGCCGTGATGCCGGATGCGCAATGGTCATTGAAGGAAACCATCGCGTCCGAGAGCAGCCGGACGGACTGCAGGAAGTTGTAGATCAGGACCGGCATGTACACGTTGAGCTCGAAGTTCCCCTGCGACGCGGCGATGCCGACGGCGACGTCGTTCGCCATCACCTGCACCGCGACCATCGTCAGCGCCTCGCACTGCGTCGGGTTGACCTTGCCGGGCATGATCGACGAGCCGGGCTCGTTCTCGGGGATCGAGATTTCGCCGAGGCCGCAGCGCGGGCCGGACGCGAGCCAGCGCACGTCGTTCGCGATCTTCATCAGCGACGCGGCGAGCGTCTTCAGCACGCCGTGCGCGTGGACGATCGCGTCGTGCGCGGCGAGCGCCTCGAATTTGTTGGGCGCGGTCACGAAACGCGTGCCGCTGCGTTCGGTCAGCGCATCGGCGACGAGGCGGCCGAAGTCCGGATGCGCGTTCAAGCCCGTGCCGACGGCCGTGCCGCCGAGCGCGAGTTCGCGCAGGTGCGGCAGCGCCGCGTCCAGATGTGCGCGCGATTTCTCGAGCATGTTGCGCCAGCCGCTGATCTCCTGCGAGAACTTGATCGGCGTCGCGTCCTGCAGGTGCGTGCGGCCGCTCTTGACGATATCGCCGTTCTCGGCCTCGAGGCGGAGAAGCGTTTGGAGCAGCCGGTCGAGCGCCGGCAGCAGTTGGTCCTCGATCCCGAGCACCGCCGCGATGTGCATCGCGGTCGGGAACGTGTCGTTCGAGCTCTGCGACATGTTGATGTCGTCGTTCGGGTGCAGCAATTTCTCGCCGGCGAGCTCGTTTCCGCGGTTCGCGATGACCTCGTTCGCGTTCATGTTCGACTGCGTGCCGCTGCCCGTCTGCCAGACGACGAGCGGGAAGTGGTTGTTGAGCTCGCCCGAGATCACCTCGTCGCACGCCTTCGCAATGATTTCAAGCCTCCGCGCGTCCATCCTGTCCGGCTTCATGCGGTTGTTCGCGATCGCGGCGGCCTTCTTGAGAATGCCGAACGCGTGCGTGATCTCGCGCGGCATGACCTCGGTGCCGATCCGGAAATTCTCGTGGCTGCGCTCGGTCTGCGCGCCCCAGTAGCGGTCCGCGGGAACGGCTATTTCGCCCATCGAGTCGCGTTCGATGCGGTATTCCATGTTCAACCCCCCCTAGATTACGAGGCTCGCGATGACCTTCTTCAGCGCCTCCGCGCTGATGTGCAGCTTCTCGACCTCTGCGTCGGTCAGCTTCGGGAGTATCCGCCCGCGGATCTCGCCGTCGCAGATCATCGTCGGCAGGCTCAGACATACGTCCGAGATGCCGTACTCGCCGCGCAGCATCGTCGATACCGACGCCACCGCGTTGACCGAACCGAACAGGCAGTCGCAGATGCCGCACACCGACATCGCGATCGCGTAATAGGTCGCGCCCTTGCGCTGGATGATCTTGGAGCCGGAGGTGCGCATGTAGCTCTCGATCTCGTCGAAGTCGAGGTCGGTCATTTGGCCGTGGCGGAGCTTGATCAGGTCCTTGTAGTCGAGCAGGTTGATCGTGGACACCTGCGCGATCGACCACGGGATGAACGCGGTGTCGCCGTGCTCGCCGAACACGTACGCGTGGACGTTCTTCTCGCTGACGTTCAAATACTCCGCGAGCCGCGAGCGCAGCCGGGACGTGTCCAGGAGCGTTCCGCTGCCGATGATCCGCTCGGCCGGGATGTCCGTGACCTTGTGAAACACGTAGGTCAATACGTCGACCGGGTTGCTGACGATGATGTAGGTCGCCTCGGGCGCGTATTTCGTGATCTCCGGCGCGATTTCCTTGACGACGTTGACGTTCGTCTGCGCGAGGTCCATGCGCGTCTGGCCGGGCTTGCGCGGTATGCCGGAGGTGATGATGACGATGTCGGAGCCTGCGGCGTCCTCGTAAGAGCCCGCGTAGACCGACACTGGCTGCGCGGCCAGCGGCGCGCCCTGGCGGATGTCCATCGCCTCGCCGAGCGCCTTGGATTCGTTGATGTCGATCAATACGACCTCGTCGGCGGTGTGCTTGACGGACATCATGAAGGCGATCGTGGAGCCGACGTTGCCCGCCCCGATCACGGTGATCTTTGTCTTCATTGCGATTCGTTCCCCTTCCCTTTTGCGCGCTCTCTCCCCACATCCATTATACCGGGGCGGCGCGGAATCGGGAAATAGAAATCCGGCATGAAGGCATACCCATATCGATATTGTATTTTAAACTCCAATTTCGGGTCAAGCGGAGTTTCCGTTAAACGGTGCCCGGGGCGCGCGGCCGGGGCATATGGCGCGGGAGCATATCGGTATGCCAAACCCGATATACTCCCGCGAAGTTTTTCCCTTCGGAGGTCAGAGCACGCTCGCCAGGAACTCCTTGAGCCGGGGATGCTTCGGATTGACGAGCACGTCCTGCGGGGGACCCTCCTCGGCGATGACGCCGTTGTCCATGAACACGACGTTGTCGGCGACGGTCCTCGCAAAGCCCATCTCGTGCGTGACGACGAGCATCGTGAGCCCGCTCTTCGCCAAATCCTGCATGACGGTGAGCACCTCGCCGACCATCTCGGGGTCGAGCGCGGAGGTCGGCTCGTCGAACAGCAGCACCTCGGGGTCCATCGAGAGCGCGCGCGCGATCGCGACGCGCTGCTTCTGCCCGCCGGAGAGCTGCCTCGGCTTCGCGCCTGTGTACCGCTCCATGCCGACCTTCTTGAGGTACTTCATCGCGTTTTCCTCCGCCTCGGCGGGCTTTCGCCCGAGCACCTTCATCTGCCCCACCATGCAGTTTTTGAGCGCCGTCATGTTGTAGAACAGGTTGAACTGCTGGAAGATCATGCCGACGCGCGCGTTGTACTCGGCGAGGGACATGGCGCCCGACTGTATGTCCTTCCCGTGAAAGCGTATCTCGCCGGCGTCCGGGAGCTCGAGCAGGTTGATGCAGCGAAGCAGCGTGCTCTTTCCGGAGCCGGACGAGCCGATGATGCAAGTCACCTCGCCCTTCCTCGCGGCGAAGTCGATGTCCTTGAGCACCGGGTTGTTCCCGAACGACTTTCGCAGGTGGACGACTTCGATGACGTTTCCGTTGCCGTTTTCCATACGCTAGTCCTCCTTCCTGACGGGGATCGCCGCGCGGCTGTCGGTCTGCGAGCCGTGGATCGTGTAGTTCTCCGGCCCGTCCATCTTGCGCTCGATAAAGCGCAGAAGCCGCGTGACGGTGAACGTCAGCGCGAGGTAGATCAGCGCGACGATGAAGAACACCTCGAAGTACTTGTAGTAAGTGCCGGTCGCGGACTTCGCCTGGAAGTACAGTTCCGTCACCGAGATGACGTTCAGTACGCTCGAGTCCTTGATGTTGACGACGAACTCGTTGCCGATCGAGGGCATGATGTTGCGGATCGCCTGCGGGAGCACGACCGAGGTCATCGTCTGCCAGTGCGTCATGCCGATCGAGCGCGCGGCCTCGGTCTGGCCGCGGTCGATCGAGATGATGCCGCCGCGCACGATCTCGGCCATGTAGGCGCCGGTATTGATCGACACGATGAAGATCGCCGCGACGAACCGGGGCATGTCGAGGCCCAGATACTGCAGAGCGCCGTAGTAGATGACCATCGCCTGCACGATCATGGGTGTGCCGCGAAAGATTTCAATGTACGCGCCCAGCAGGCCGTGGGAAAAGCGGATCAACGCGCGCCGCATGAAACCC
>MWAC01000135.1 GCA_002068815.1 Firmicutes bacterium ADurb.Bin467
GCGGCTTCTTCAATTTCCCGCGGCACGAAGCGCGCGAAGCCCGTGAACATGAACGTCGAGAGCCCCGCGCCGAAGCCTAAGTAGACGAACACGATGCCGACGGGGTTGTCGAGGTGCAGCATGTTCGCGACCTTCGACATCGTGAACATCACCATCTGGAACGGAACGACCATCGAGAACACCAAGAGCAGGTAGATGGCCTTCGTGCCCTTCGTATTGACGCGCGCGAGGAACCAGCCGGTCATCGAGGTCATCAGCACGATCAGGCCGACCGAGAACACGGTGATGAACAGCGAGTAGCCGAACGCGTCGAAGAAGCCGGTCAGCCGAACGCCCTCAAAGTAGTTCGCGAGGCCGACGAACGTCCCGTCCGCGGCGCTCGGGAGCGAGAAGGGCAAAGTGCTGATGAAGAACTTTCCCTTGAACGAGTTCATCAAGACGATCAGGATCGGCAGCAGGAACAGCAGGCACAGGAGCGCCATGAATACCGTCAGCGCGCCGGAGCCCTGGCGCTTGCGGGACAGCGATTGGGCGCTCATTGGTCGACCTCCCTTCTGCGCGTGATCCTAAGCTGCAAAAACGCCAGAAGCGCCACCAGCAGGAAGAACACGACCGCCTTCGCCTGCCCGACGCCCTCCCAGCCGTTGCGGCCGTAGAACGTGTTGTAGATATCGAGCGCCAGCATCGCGGTCTTCTTCGACGGCGCTCCGGCCGTCAGCGCGAGGTTCTGGTCGAACAGCTTGAACGAATTCGTCAGCGTCAGAAACGTGCAGATCGTGATCGAGGGCATGACCATCGGGAGCGTCACGCGCGTCAGCTTCTGCCACGGCCCCGCGCCGTCGACGTCCGCCGCGTCGTAGAGCTCGCCCGGAATCGCCTGTATGCCCGCGATGTAGATGATCATCATGTAGCCGATCATCTGCCAGTTCATCAGAATCACGAGCCCCCAGAAGCCGAAGCTCGGGCTGTAGGTCAGGGTCATCTCGTAGTGGTAGAGTATGCCGTTGAAGATCATCTGCCATATCCAGCCGAGCACGATGCCGCCAATCAGGTTCGGCAGGAAGAACACCGTGCGGAACACGTTCGTGCCGCGGATGCCCCTCGTCAAAAGCGACGCCATCAAAAACCCTATGACGTTGATCGAGACCACGCTGACCGCGGCGAACTTGACCGTGAACCACAGCGCGTTCAAAAACTCCCGATTCGTCGTGAAGGCGGTGACGTAGTTTTGAAGCCCCACCCAGCGGGAGTTCGTCACCGTCGTGAATTCGGTAAACGACAGGTAGATGCCCATCAGAAACGGAATCAGAAACACGACGGCGAACGCGATGAGGGTCGGCAGAACGAACAGCGGGAAGTACTTCCGAAGCGTTTTCTGCATGAATTTGCCCTCTCTCTTAAAGCAAAGCGCCCCGGGAAGGGCGCTTTGCGGCGATGCGGCCCGGCCTTACAGCGCGCGCTCGGACTTCCAGGAGTCCACGACGACCTGATGGACGCCCTCCCAGTCCATCGAGCCCTGCAGGTACTCGAGCAGCGCGTCGCCGACGTAGTTCTTGAACTCCTCGGACGGGAACGCGGCGAACGTCCACTGCACGGAGTTGACGCCCTCCTTCTCCATCCAGCGCAGCACTTCCTTCGAGAGCGGATCCTCGGGCTTCTCGTCGTCCTCGAAGGTGTTGAACGGCGCTAAGAACATCAAATCGTTCTTGACGTAGGCCTTGCCCTCCTCGGAGGAATAGAGCCACACGAGGAAGTCGATCGACGCCTGCTGCTTCTCGGGCGACACCTGCGAATTGATGCACAGGTAGTTCTCGGTGCCGATGCAAAGGCCCTGGGTCTCCTCGCCCTCGACGCCCGTGTAGATGGGCATGAACTTGATGTCCTCGTTGGCGACGGTGTTGCCCGCGACGCCGAGTATCTGGCTCGCGCCCCAGTTGCCGTTCTGGACCATCGCGCACTGGCCGAGCGCGAACTCCGCCATCGAGTCGTTGACGGTCTTGTTGCTCAGGAGCCCCTTCGCGGTCACGGAGTTGTTCGTGTAGAGGTCGAAGATGTTCTTGTAGTTCTCGCCGTAGGTAAAGCCGATCTCGTTGGCCGCGAGGCCGCTGAGCACCGTGTCTCCGCCCATGTCTGAGAACTCATAGAACAGCGGCAGGTTCAGAAGGTGCGTCTGCCAGCGCCACTGTTCGCCCGCGGCCATGCTCGTGGAGGCGAACACGCCCTGTATGCCGAGCTCGTCCTTGAGCGCGGTCATGTCCTCGACGACCAACTTCAGCGCCGCGAAGTTGTTGACCTCGTCCATCGACGTGAACGCGGTCGCCTTGTTCGCGGAGGCGAAGTACTTGTTCATGATCGCGTTGTTGTAGATGATGCCGTAGCCCTCGACGACGTAGGGAATGCCGCACACCTTGTCCCCGTCCTTGACGGCGAGGCTCTTGTCGGAGAGCATCTCGTAGAAGGCGGTTCCGGAGAGGTCGAGGCAGTAGTCCTTCCAGCTCGTAAGCCCCACCGGGCCGTTGATCTGGAAGATCGTCGGCGCGTCGGCCTTCGCGACCTCGGAGCGCAGCGTCTGCTCGTAGGTGCCGCTCGCTGCGGTCATCACGTTGACCTTGACGCCGGTCGCGGCCTCGTACGCCTTCGCGATCTCCTCGTAGACGGTCGCGATCTCGGGCTTGAAGTTGAGGAAGTAGATCTCAACCGGGGCCTCCGCGAGTGCGCCGAGCATCGAGGATGCCAGCATCAGGGCGAGGAGCAGGGAAAACAGCTTTTTCATGTACGTCAACTTCCTTTCCTATGTCTGTCCGCGGGGCAATCCCCGCGGGGATTCGATCGGAACGGTCGCTTGACTGCGAGCGTCCATCTGGAAATATTATACAATAAAGGGCGGATTTGTCAAGCGCAATCCGTCCGTTTGCACAGAAAAATAGATGATCTGTAAAGAAAAACCGGAGAACGCGCGAATTCAGAAGCGCAGGAGCCTCGGGACGACGCGCCCGTCCTCGACGTTGAGCACCGCGTAGCGCCCGTCCTGCAGCGCGCCGGGGTTGATCAGCAGCGCGCGCCCGACGTAGCCCGCGAACGCGCGGTGCGTGTGGCCGAACAGCGCGGCGCCGCACGAAAGCTCCTCCGCGCGGTAGGAGAGCCGCGCGAGCGACGACTTGACGCCGTAGCGGTCGCCGTGGCAGATCAGGAAGTTCGCGCCGAACAGCGCCGTCGTCAGCTCCTTCGGCGGCGCGGCGGGGGAGAGCATGTCGCAGTTGCCCGCGACCGAGATCGGGGAGAAGCCCGTCAGCTCCCGAAACCGCCGCGCGTCGGCCGCGAGGTCGCCCAGGTGGACCGCCATCGCGAACCCGCCCTCGAGAAACAGCTCCGCCGCGCGGCGGATGTGCGCGTCGTGGCGGTGGCTGTCGGCCATCACGAGTATGTCAGCCATCTTGAGCCTCCAAGAGCGCGAGCAGCTGCGCGATCGCGCGCGCGCGGTGCGAGACGCGGTTTTTCGCGTCCGCGTCGGCCTCGGCGAACGTCGCGCGAAGCTCCGGAGAGAAGAACAGCGGGTCGTAGCCGAAGCCGCCCTCGCCTAGCGGCGCGTCGAGTATCTCGCCCTCGCACGTGCCGAACGCGGTCAGCGGCGCGCGCCCCGGCCGGACGAGCGCGATCGCACACGCAAACCGCGCCGTGCGCGGGTGGGGGACGCCCTCGAGGTCCTTCAGGAGCAGCCGATTGTTCGCCTCGTCGTCGCCGTGCACGCCCGCGTAGCGCGCCGAGTGGACGCCCGGTCGGCCGTTGAGGTGGTCGACGATCAGCCCCGAGTCGTCCGCGAGCGCCGCGCAACCCGTCAATTGCATCAGCGCCTCGGCCTTGATCCGCGCGTTTTCCTCGAAGGTCTCGCCGGTTTCCTCGGCGTCGGAGGTCACGCCCATCTCGCGCATCGAGACGACGTCGAACCGGTCGCGGAGCAATTGGCGCAGCTCCTTGATCTTCCCGAAGTTGTTGCTCGCGATGACGAGCTTCGGCTTCTTGCCGATCACGCCGGCGGCGTCCCCGAGCGCCTCGAGCTGCGCGCGCATGAGCTCTGCAACGCCCTTTTCGGCGAGCGCGAGCAATTTGTCCAGTTCCTCGCGGGAGTACGCGCGCTTTTCCCCGGTTCCCTGCACCTCGACGAAGCCGAGCTTGCCCTCTCGAAGCTCCATGACGACATTCATGTCGGCCTCGGCGCGGCTGTCCTGCGAATAGTCGAGGTCGAGCGCGCACTCGCCGCCGACGATCCCGGCCGACACCGCCGCGACCTGCCCGACGACCGGGGAATCGGCGAGCACGCCGTCCCGCATCAGTTTGTCGACCGCGAGGCAGAGCGCGACGAAGCCTCCGGTCACGGCCGCGGTGCGCGTGCCGCCGTCGGCCTGCAACACATCACAGTCGATCGCGATGGTGTTCTCCCCCAGCGCCGCCAGGTCGATGCAGGCCCGCAG
>MWAC01000136.1 GCA_002068815.1 Firmicutes bacterium ADurb.Bin467
GGCCGAGGTGACGATGCTCCCGAACGCGGCGCCGATCATGACGCCGACCGCCAGGTCGATCACATTCCCCTTGAACGCGAAATCCCGAAATTCCTTCCAGAGTTTCATGGCGCTTTCCCCCTCTTTTGGATTTTAGTTCCTGTCATATTCTAGCACATTTTTTGACACAAATCCAGCATTCGGTACTAGTCAATTGAACTTTTTCATGCTATAATACATGTGTGTGGGTGGGCGTGACCCTCCCTTCACCAACGCAATAAGGAGGAATTTCTGTCATGAAGAAACTGCTTTCCGTCCTGCTGGTTTTCGCCATCATGGCCATGGCCGGCGCCGCGCTCGCCGAGGGCTATGAACTCGCGCTGGTCACCGACGTCGGCAACATCGACGACCAGTCGTTCAACCAGAGCTCATACGAGGGCATGGTCGCCTTCGCCGAGGAGAACTCCCTGACCTACGCCTACTATCGCCCGAGCGAGGACTCCGACGAGGCCCGCATGGAGCAGATCCGCACCGCCGTCGACAAGGGCGCGAAGGTCATCATTTTGCCCGGCTATCTGTTCGCCGGCTCCGCGGCCGAGGGCGCGGTTGAGTTCCCGGACGTGAACTTCATCGTCATCGACACCGAGCCGACCGGCGGCAATGCTGCCAACACCGTCTCGATCCTCTATCAGGAGGAGCAGGCCGGCTTCTTCGCGGGCTACGCAGCGGTCAAGGACGGCTACACGAAGCTCGGCTTCATCGGCGGCATGGCGGTTCCGGCGGTCATTCGCTACGGCCAGGGCTTTGTCCAGGGCGCGGACTACGCGGCGCAGGAGCTGGGCATTGACGTCGACGTCAAGTACTGGTACTGCGACTCGTTCGCCCCGAGCGACGACATCAAGACAAAGGCTGCCGGCTGGTACACCGAGGGCACCGAGGTCATCTTCGCCTGCGGCGGCGGCATCTACCTCTCGATCGTCGCGGCGGCCGAGGAGGGCAACGGCAAGGTCATCGGCGTCGACTCCGACCAGGGCCACGTGTCCGACCTCGTGATCACCTCCGCGATGAAGGACCTGCCCAACTCGATCAAGCTCGCGCTTACGAAGCTCTACGCGAACAACGGCGTGTGGCCGGAGGACATGGCCGGCAAGACGCTGAACCTGGGCGCGGCGGACCGCTGCGTCGGCCTCCCGACCGCCGAGGCGTCCTGGCGCTTCAACTCCTTCACGGTTGAGGAGTACGAGGCGCTCTACCAGAAGATTCTCGACGGCGAAATCGCGATCGACGCCGGCATCGAGGCGATGCCCGCGACCGTGAAGGCGACCGTGGACGAGCAGAACTAAGGCCCGTCCGGCAGGAGAGGCTGTCTCCAACGAGGCAGCCTCTTTCACCGTTTTTGCAAAGGGGTTATCGGATGAGCGAATACGTCATCGAGATGCTGAACATCTCGAAGGAATTTCCCGGCGTCAAGGCGAACGACGACATCACGCTTCAGCTCAAAAAGGGCGAGATTCACGCGCTGCTCGGCGAGAACGGCGCGGGAAAATCGACGCTGATGAGCGTGCTGTTCGGCCTCTATCAGCCGGACGCGGGCATCATCAAGAAAAACGGCGAGGTCGTCAGGATCGACAGCCCGAACGACGCGACCGCGCTCAAGATCGGCATGGTGCACCAGCACTTCATGCTCGTCGAGGTCTTTACGGTGCTCGACAACATCATATTGGGCGCCGAGCAGAGCCACATGGGGTTTCTGAAAAAGGACGCGGCGCGCAAAAAGGTTTTGGATTTGAGTGAAAAATACGGGATGCGGGTAGACCCCGACGCCCTGATCGAAGATATATCCGTCGGCATGCAGCAGCGCGTGGAGATTTTGAAGATGCTCTACCGCGACAACGAGATACTGATACTCGACGAGCCGACGGCGGTGCTGACGCCGCAGGAGATCGACGAACTGATCGCAATCATGCGCTCGTTCGCGGCCGAGGGAAAGTCGATCCTGTTCATCACGCACAAGCTGAACGAGATCATGCTGGCGGCCGACCGCTGCACGGTGCTCCGCAAGGGCAAGCTCATCGGCACCGTGGACATCGCGAACACCTCGAAGGAGGAGCTCTCGCGAATGATGGTCGGGCGCGACATCAGCTTCCGCGTCGAAAAGGGGCCGTTCAAGCCGGGGAACGTCGTGCTCGAGGTCGACGGCCTCTCGGTTCCCTCGCGCGTGCACAAGAAAAACGCCGTCAGCGACGTGTCGTTCTCGGTGCGCGAGGGCGAGATCGTCTGCATCGCGGGCATCGAGGGCAACGGCCAGACGGAGTTCGTGGCTGCGCTGACCGGGCTTGAAAAGGCGAGCGCGGGCAGCATCACCTTGAACGGCTGCGACATCTCGCACGCCTCGATCCGCGCGCGGTCCTGCGCGGGCATGAGCCATATCCCGGAGGACCGGCACAAGCACGGGCTCGTGCTCGACTACACGCTCGCGGAAAACCTCGTATTGCAGCGGTACTGGCAGGAGGAGTTCCAGTTCCGCGGCTTCATCCGCAGGGACAGCGTTCGCAAGTACGCAAAGCGCCTGATCGAGCAGTACGACGTGCGCAGCGGGCAGGGCCCGGAGACGATCGCGCGCAGCATGTCCGGCGGCAACCAGCAGAAGGCGATCGTCGCGCGCGAGATCGACAAGGAATCGAAGCTGCTCGTCGCCGTGCAGCCCACGCGCGGGCTCGACGTCGGCGCGATCGAGTACATCCACCGGCAGATCGTCCTCCAGCGCGACGCAGGCAAGGCGGTCTTGCTCGTGTCGCTCGAGCTCGACGAGGTCATGAACCTGTCCGACCGCATCCTCGTGATGTACGAGGGCCGCGTCGTCGGCGAGTTCGACCCGAAGCAGACGACCGTTGAGGAGCTCGGGCTCTACATGGCGGGCGCGGGGCGGAAGGGCGAGAATACGGCGGGGAGGGCGGACGCATGAAGGACTTCTTTCGAAGGCGCGGCACGATAAGCCTGCTCGGTTCGCTGCTCTCGATTCTGGCGGGGCTTTTGCTCGGGTTCGTGCTGCTCCTGGTCTTCAACCCCTCGCACGCGCTCAGCGGCCTTTCGAACATGCTGTTCACCGGGCTTCGCGACATGTCGAAGCTCGGAAAGGTGCTCTACACCGCCGCGCCGCTTCTGATGACCGGCCTCTCGGTCGGCTTCGCGTTCAAGACGGGGCTTTTCAACATCGGCGCGTCCGGGCAGTATACGATGGGCTCGTTCTTCGCGCTCGTCGCGGGCATACAGTTCCAGCTTCCGTGGTACGTCGCGGTGCTGCTCGGCATGGTCGGCGGAGCGGTCTGGGGCGCGATCCCGGGCATCTTCAAGGCGTTTTTCAATGTCAACGAGGTCATCACGGCGATCATGTTCAACTGGATCGGGCTGTTCGCGGTGAACCTGTCGCTCAACAACATGCCGATGATGATCGCGAGCTACTGGGGCGCGGTCACGAAGGAGCGCACCGCGAAGCTCGCCGACGCGAACCCCGCCGCGATCCTTCCGAAGCTCGGGCTCACCGAGTCTCTCGGAAACTATATGAACATCGGCTTTTTCGTAGCGATTCTCTCCGCGGTCGTGATCTGGATCATACTGTCTAAGACGACGTTCGGCTACGAGCTCAAGGCCTGCGGCTACAACCGGAGCGCGAGCCTCTACGCCGGCATCAACGACAAGCGCAACATCATCCTCTCGATGACGATCGCCGGCGCGCTCTCGGGCATCGGCGGCGCGATCTACTATTTGAGCGGTACGGCGCAGTTCACGATCGTGAAGTCGCTCCTGACGATGGGCTTCAACGGCATACCGGTCGCGCTGCTCGCCTCGTCGAATCCCGTCGCGACGATCTTCAGCGCGCTGTTCGTCTCCTACATCCAGGTCGGCGGCGACATGCTGCAGCCGGAGTTCGCGAAGGAGATCATCGACATCATCATCGCGGCGATCATCTACCTGAGCGCGTTCGCCTTGCTCGTGCAGGGCGTGATCGCGAAGGTGCTGATGAACAGGCGCAAGAACTGCGCGCCGGCCGCGCGGGAGGAGGACGACCGATGCTGATACTGGCCGATATCCTGAGCTCCACCGTATTGTTCGCGGTGCCGCTTCTGCTGGTGGCGCTGGGCGGCATGTTCTCCGAGCGCAGCGGCATCATCAACATCGCGCTCGAGGGCATCATGATCGTCGGGGCGCTGTTGAGCTGCCTGTTCCTGCGCGCGATGGATTTGAGCGGCTGGGGCGCCGGACACGCGCAGCTCGCCGTATTGTTCGCGATCTTGATCGCGGCGGCCGCGGG
>MWAC01000137.1 GCA_002068815.1 Firmicutes bacterium ADurb.Bin467
GACGCACAGTCGCCGCTTTCGATCGCCGTCTGCGACATAGACGGCCTGCGCCTGATCAACGACGCGTTCGGCCCCGAGGCAGGCGACCGCTTGATCGTCGAGGCCGCGCAATTGCTCTTGCGCGTCCGCCGCGAAAACGACGCGCTCTTGCGCACCGGCGGCGACGAATTCACGCTGATCATGTTGGGAACCGGTGCCGCCGAAGCGGAGCGGATGAACCGCCGCATCCGCGAGGCGGTCTCTTCATACAATGCGGGCATTGCCGACCCCGCGCGCGAGCTCGGGCTGTCGGTCGGGCTGAGCACGCGCGCCGCCGGCATGCGCTTCGCCGATGCGCTGTGCGCGGCGCAGGAAAACATGCACTGCCGCAAGCTGCTCTCGAGCCGGAGCCCGCGCAACTCGATCCTCTCGTCGGTGATGGCGACGATGCTCGCGCGCAGCCGCGAGACCGAGGCGCACGGCGAGCGGCTGGTCAGCCTCTCCCGGCGGCTCGGCGACGCGCTCGGGCTCGGCCAGAAGGCGATGGACGAGCTGGAGCTGTACGCGATGCTGCACGACATCGGCAAGGTCGGCGTCGACGACCGGATACTCGACAAGGCCGGGCCGCTGACCGCCGAGGAGTGGGCGCTGATGAAGCGGCACAGCGAGATCGGCTGCCGCATCGCGGCGTCCGCGCAGGAGCTCGCGCACGTCGCCGAATACATACTCTCCCACCACGAGCACTGGGACGGAGGCGGCTACCCGCGCGGGCTCGCGGGCGACCGGATTCCGCTGCTCTCGCGGATACTGGCGATCGTCGACGCGTACGACGCGATGACCGAGGACCGCGTCTACCGGCGCGCGATGTCGGGCCGGGACGCGATCCTCGAGATCGAGCGCGGCGCGGGCACGCAGTTCGACCCGGCGCTCGCCAGGCTGTTCGTCGCCCTGTTGAAAGAATGATTCAAAGGAGATGCTCTTTCCGATGAAGAAATGGACGGCGGCGATCGCGCTCTGCCTGATGGTCGCGCGCTTCTCCGGGGCGCTGGCCGAGGCCGGCGCGGAGCCCGCGCGGCCGACGGCGGGCGCGCTCGCGGCGGGCGCGCTCATGGTCGCCGCGCTCGCGCTCTCGCTCGGGTTCGGCGCCCGCAGCCGCGCGAAGCTCAAAAAGGCGGTCGCGGAGCTCGAGACCTTCACCGCGCTGCAGGACGCGTTTCTCGACGCGTCCGAGCACATGGTCTACCTGAAGGACGAGAACCTGAACTACGCGTTCATCAACCGCGCGGTCGAGCGGTTCTACAATCGGCCGGCCGCCGACATCCTCGGGCGCGGGGACTTCGACCTGTCGACCGGGGAGTTCGCCTCGATGCGCAGAAAGACCGACCTCGCGGCCATGCGCGGCGGCGGGGCCATCCGCGACGAGATCCTCTGGAACGGCCAGTCGCTCTCCAGCGTCAAGTTCCCGGTGCGCATACCCGGCGGCAAGACCGGCATCGGCGCGATCATCAAGGACGTGACCGCCGAGCGCGCCGAGGAAAAGCGGCGCGAGCGGATGTACCACCGCCACAAAATCCTCGCCGACGCGCTCTCGCGGAGCTTCGCGAGCACGCGCGAGCAGCTCGACTTCGTGCTGAACGAGGCGCTGGAGCTGACCGGCAGCGTCTACGGCTACATATACCTGTACGACGACCGGACGCAGCTGTTCACGCTGAATTCCTGGACGCGCAGCGTCGTCCGGGACTGCGCGGTCAAGAACCCGAAGAGCACGTACCAATTGGAATCGAGCGGCTTCTGGGGCGAGGTCGTCCGCACGAAGCAGCCGGTCATGCTGAACGACTTCGAGGCGCCGCACCCGCTGAAGAAGGGGTTCCCCCCGGGGCACGTGCCGATTCGGCGCTTCATGTCGGTGCCGGTTTTGTCCGACGGGCGGATCGTCGCGGTCGTCGGCATGGCGAACAAGGCGGAGGAATACGACGAGCTCGACGTGTACGAGCTTTCGCTTCTGATGAACGGCGTCTGGAACGCGATCAAGCGGCGCGAGGTCGAGGAGCAGATCGAATACCTGAGCTTCCACGACGCGCTGACCGGGCTCTACAACCGCAGGTTCTTCAACGAGGAGCTCCTGCGGCTCGACACCGCGCGCAACCTGCCGCTGTCGATCGTCATGGGCGACGTAAACGGGCTGAAGCTGACGAACGACATCTTCGGCCACGCGGCCGGCGACATGCTGCTCGAGCGCATCGCGCAGGTGTTCCGCCGCGTCTGCCGCGCGGACGACATCGTCGCGCGCTGGGGCGGCGACGAGTTCGTGCTGCTGCTCCCGCGCACCGCCCCCGGGGACGCGAAGGAGATCGTCCGGCGGATCAAGGCGGAGTTTTCGAAGGAGCGGATCAAGTCCGTCCGGGGCAGCATCTCGATGGGCGTCGCGACGAAGGACAGCCCGCGCGTCGACATCGCGCAGGTGCTCGGCAGCGCGGAGGAGGCCATGTACACGAACAAGGCGGTCGAGCAGGGCGAGGCGCGCAGCTTCACCGTCGGCGAGATCATCAAGACGCTGCACGCGGAAAGCCCGCGCGAGGTCGCGCACTCCGAGAACGTATCGGAGCTCTGCCAGGCGCTCGGTCGGGAGCTGAACCTCATGCCGGAGGAGCTGCGCGCGCTCAAGGACGCCGGGTATCTGCACGACATCGGCAAGATCGCGCTCGACCGCGAACTGCTAAGCGCCGGGCCGGACGCGACGGAGCGGGAACTCCGCGAGGTGCGCCGCCATCCGATCGTCGGCTTCCGCATTCTGACCGCGTTCGACGATACGGTCGACCTGGCCCCGGCCGTGCTCGCGCACCAGGAGCGGTGGGACGGCTGCGGCTACCCGAAGGGGCTCAGGGGCGAGGAGATTCCGCTCTCGGCCCGGATCATCGCCGTCTCGGAGACCTACGAGCGCAGGGCGCACGACGGCGGGAATACCGAAGAGGCGCGCGAGGAGGCGATCCGCTTTGTCCTTCGGGAGGCCGGATCGCGGTTCGACCCGCGCATCGCCGAGGCGTTCGCGAATATGATGCGCAATACCAAAAAATAGCGCGGGCACTTTGCCCGCGCATGCGCATTCAGAGCATTTCAGAAAAGAAAAATCAGACGCAGCTGTACCCGCCGTCGACGAGCACGTCGGTGCCGGTCGTGTAGCCGGACGCGGGGCTCGCGAGGTAGAGTATCGGCGGGATCAGTTCGGACGGCCAGCCCATGCGCCCCATCGGGATCAATTTATACCACGCCTGCTTGAGGTCCTCCGGGACGTCGGTCGACATGGGCGTCGCGATGTAGCCGGGGCTGATCGAGTTCACGCGGATGCCGTGCTCGATCCACTCCATCGCGAGCGAGCGCGTCATGTGGATGACGCCCGCCTTCGACGCGTTGTAGGACGCCTGCCACTGCGGGAGGTTCACGATGCCCGCGGACATCGAGGCCATGTTGATGATGCTGCCGCGGATGCCGAGCTTGATCATCGCGCGCGCGGCCTCGACCGCGACGATGTACTCGCCGGTCAGGTTGATGTCTACGACCTCGCGGAACTCCTCGATCGTCGACTCGAACGCGGACTTGTGGACGCACACGCCCGCGTTGTTGAACACGATGTCGAGCCGGCCGCTCCTTTCGACGATCTCCCCGATCGCGGCCCGCACGTCCTCCTGCTTCGTGACGTCGCAGCGGATGCCCCACGCGCGCCCGCCGGCGGCGCGGATCATGTCGACGGTCTCCTGAAAATCCGAGCGCACGAGGATCACGATCTCGGCGCCGGCCTTCGAAAGCTCGCAGGCGACAAATTGCCCGATGCCGCGCCCCCCGCCGGTCACGAGCGCGACCTTCCCCTCGAGGCCGAAGATCGACTGTAGATAAGTAGCGTTCATGCTTGCCCCTCCCGTCTCTTGGTGGGCGGCGGTCCCGCGCGCACGCGAGGCCCCGATGCCTGTACAATTATAGCATGCGAAGCGGCGCCGCGCAAGCGGATTTGCGCGGCCGTTTGCCGCGATTCTTCATAGGAAAACCCCCAAATGTGCAGCAAACCGTAAATTTTTCAGCGACGCCGAAAAAAACTCCGTGAAATCCTTGACAAATGCGGAATAAGGTTTATAATGGTGTTATTGAATGACGTTATGTCATGACATTGCTATTTATGAACGGCCGCTTTACCGTGATTCAGTTTCCCAATGGGAGCATTGGATTAAGAAAAAGGGAGAGAAGAACATGAAGAAGATCCTGGCACTGGTTCTGGCGCTCATGCTGCTGGTCGGCTCGGCTGCGATCGCCGAAGTGGACTACGCAAACCTCAAGTCCTTCGTCATCGACCCCGCTGCAATCCCGCAGGAGAAGAAAGACACCACGCTGTATCTCGGCGTTTCGATCCGCGGCCTGGAGAACCCCTACATCGCCACCATCAAGGTCGGCATGGAGATGTTCGCCGAGTACCTCGACAGCATCGGCCAGAAGTATGAGATGCAGGTGCTCGATTCCGGCGGCGTGAACGACGTCGAGATCGACAACATGCGCCAGTTCGCCGCGAAGGCCGACGGCAACGCCATCGCCTACGCCGACCCGAACGAGGACTCGAT
>MWAC01000138.1 GCA_002068815.1 Firmicutes bacterium ADurb.Bin467
CTTCCTTCCGGAAAACTCCCGTTATTCCTTCTCTGTATCGTTTTCAAGGTTCGCGTACCGCCCTCCCCGATCACCCTCCACGGGCGCCCGTTTCAAGCGGCGAATGTTAGTATACCAAAACACAGGCGTCCTGTCAACCCCCATTTTTCAGTTTCATGCGTTTACTTTTTGTAAAACGAAAGAAGCCCGCGTTTCCCGCATATGTTTCCCGGAGGAGGGATTGTCTATGCGGCGCGCTGTTTCCATTTTATGTATGTTGGCGGTGCTCCCTCTGGCGCTCGCGTTCGCGCGCATCTTCGGCGAGCTGCCGCCCGAGACCTCCGCGCTCGTCCGGGAGAAATACGCCACCTGGTCGGGCGTGCTGCGCGTCTGGGTGTACGAGGGCTGGGACGCGGGCGCGATGGGCTGGCTGAACCGCGCGATCGCGTCCTTCGAAAAGCAAAAGCCGGGCGTGTACGTGCAGGCGAAGTACGTGGACGCCGAGGCGATCCGAGCGTTCGCCGAGAGCGGCATCAACCCGCCGGACATGGTGATCGTGCCGCCGGGGCTGCTCGCGGGCGCGGACAATCTGCTCGAGCTCGACGGGCTTCCGAAATTGAAGGACGGCCTCGCGGAGTGCGGCGACGGCGCGCTCGCGCCGGTGATGATGGGCGCGTACGGCTGGGCGTACAACCGACGGATGCTCGACGGCCTGCCCGCGAGTTGGGAGGCGACAAAGGTGGCGTCCCCGGAGGGGTCGGACTGGTCGAGCCTGCCGATCGCGCTGGTGCCGCTGTGCTCCGGCGCGACCGAAGTCGAGATCGAGCCGCCCGGACTGGATTTGGGGCTTCCCGCCAGCGCGGACGTCGTCGAGTGCAGATTGCCCGCGGGCTTCGCGCCCTCGAAGGACGCGTATTCGGACTTCATCAGCGGCCGCGCCGCGGCGATCCCGGTGACGCAGCGCGAGGTCAAGCGGCTGACGGCGCTCGCCGAGCTCGGCCGCGGGCCGGACTGGGCCGTGTCCGCGTCCGGGAGCGCGATGCTCGCCGACCAACTGCTGCTGCTGGGCGTCGTCGACTGGCCGCGCGAAGACATACTCGACCGGCAGGCGCTCTCGATGGACTTCCTCCGGCACTTGCTCTCGGACGAGGTGCAGCAGACGCTTTCGTCCGCAGGCGCGTTTCCGGTCGTCGCGACCGCGTCGCTGTACCAAAATCGCGCGGGCTACGACGGACTCGAGATCGCGTCAAACCTGCCGCTCATCGTGCCGGGCGCGTTCTCGTCTCCGTGGCGCGATTTGGCCGGGCAGATCGCCCAGGACTTCTTCGCCGGAGGGGTGTCCGCACGGGAGGGACTGGACCGCCTCCGCGAAGCGATCTCTTCCACATAAAAAAGAGCGCCGGGGCCGCAGCCTCGGCGCTCATGCCATCCTTTAGTAGAGCTCGCTGTACCGGGACGACACCCAGCCGGTCTTGCCTTCGAAGGTCACCAAGTACCAGACGATGTCGCGCTCGTCGATGGCGTAGTCGTTCAGGTACACCGCGACGTCGCCCGCGCGCATCGTCCCCTTGTCGGCATAGCTGAGCCCGGGGCCGGTGCGGATGTTCAGCTCGCCGGTCGCCTCGACGTAGCTGCCGGAGTAGGTCGGGTCGCCCGTCTCGCCGCCGCCGGGTTCGCCGTAGACGAGCTCGCTGTGCTCGGAGGACACCCAGACGACGCCGTTCGAGTAGAACATCGCCTTGTACCAAGCGTTGCCGTGGGTGTCGTACCGGGTCTCGTCGAGGTATTCGATGCGCTCGCCATCGATGAGCGTGCCCATGTCGTCATAGCCGATGCCCGGGCCGGAGCGCACGTTCACGCGCGCGGTCGCCTGCACGCACAGCCCCCAGTAGGTGCCGCCGTCCTCGTAGAGCTCTGTATACTTGGAGGAAACCCAGCCGTCGCCCATGTCCTCAAAAACGATGCAGTACCACGCGACGCCGCGCCAGTCGTATTGTGTGTCGTCGAGATACTCGGCGCTTTCGCCCTCGTAGAGAATGCCCAGCGTGTCAAAGCCGAGTCCGGGGCCGGTGCGGACGTACGTGTCGCCGCCCGTCGCAGTCACAGTTCCGGTCGCGAGTGCCGTGCCTGTCAGTGCGCCCATCAGAAGCGTCGCGGCCAGAACCACCGCAAGGATTCGCCCGATCTTCATCCCTCTCGCCTCCCCTTGAGAGTGGGTTTCCATGAATCTGCGCGGCGACGGATTTACCGATGCTGCGCGCCGCGCACGCGCGCACTGTTCGCTTGGATTCTACCACAATTCCCCAATTCTCACAAGGTTTTTCGCGCGGCGCCGGGAAAAAATCCGCAGCCTTGAAATGGCGGGAAGGCCTATGGTATAATCGCTTGGAGAACATGAGGAGGAACGCGAATGAAGCTGATCCTGGACGCGGGCGGGGTGCTCGTCTATCCCGCCTTCGGAGCGTGGCACATCGGCCCCCTGATGATGGAGACCCGCGCGGTGGAGACCCTCGCGACCCCGGAATTTGTGCGGGCGCACGACCTGTGCCGCCATCACCTGCGCGAGGACGCGCGGATTGAGACCGAGCGGGAGGAACTCCCTTTCCGGCGCAAGTACCTCGAGACCATGAACGAGCGGATGCGCTGGGGCTTTTCGGACGAAGAGCTCGACATGTTCGCCCGGGACGTGATCGAAAACGCCAGCCGCCGGATGGGCCTGTATTCGGACCTCCCGGACTACCTCCCGAAGTGGCAAAATCGCTACGGGCTGGGGCTTTTGAGCGACACGTCGCCGTCTCTTAAGCGGGTGCTCGAGGCGGGCGGCATCTGGCGGTACTTCGACGCGCACGTATTCTCGACCGACGTCGGCGCGATGAAGCCCGATCCGCGCATGTACGCGGCGATCGCGGAAAAATTAAACGCGGAGCCGAGGGACTGCCTGTTCGTCGACGATTTCGCGCCCAACCTCTTCGGCGCGATCGGCTTCGGCATGCGCGCGGTGCAGATGCTGCGCGACGAGGCGGCCGACCTCTGGCGCGCCGAGCGTTGGGATGGGCCGGTCGTCCGGGATTTCGCCGAGCTGGACAGATATGCCGAGTCCCTCGCCTGAATTCGCCGCGTCGGTCGGCGCGCTGCTCGGCGACGAGTTCCCGGCGTTCCTCGACGCGCTCGAGCGGCCCCCGGCGCTCGCGATGCGCGTGCACCGGGACTGCGCCGCCGCGCGCGAGTTCGCGGTCGAGCCGGTGCCGTGGGCGCGCGATGCCTTCTATTTGAAGCCGGGCGCGAGACCGGGCGCGTCGATCGCGCACGCTTGCGGCGCGTTTTACCTGCAGGAGGCGAGCGCAATGCTCCCCGCCGCCGCGCTTCAGGCCGCGCCGGGCGAACTCGTGCTCGACCTGTGCGCGGCGCCGGGGGGCAAGTCGTCGCAGATCGCGCGCGACCTCGCGGGCGACGGCGTGCTCGTCGCGAACGAGATCGACCCCGCCCGCGCCCGCGCGCTCGCCGGCAACCTCGAGCGGCTCGGCGTTCCGAACGCGCTGGTCGTCAGCGAAACCCCCGCCCGGCTCGCCGCGAAGTGGCCCGGGATGTTCGACGCGGTGCTCGTCGACGCGCCCTGCTCCGGCGAGGGCATGTTCCGCCGCGATCCAAATGCGCGCGCCGAGTGGTCGCCCGAGGCGCCCGCGGGCTGCGCGAAGCGGCAGCGGCAGATCCTCGCGGAGGCCGCGAAGCTCGTGCGCCCCGGCGGCAGGCTCGTCTACTCGACCTGCACGTTCAACGCGCTCGAAAACGAGGGGACCGTCGAGGCGTTCCTCGGGGCCCGCCCGGACTTCTCGCCGCGGGATTTCGAAATTCCCGGCGTCGGCACGTCCGAACACGGGATGCTCCGGCTCTGGCCGCATCGCGCGCGCGGGGACGGGCACTTCGCCGCGCTGTTCCAAAAGGCGGGCGACGCGCCGATGAAAGAGGCGCTCCGCGCGCAAGCCCCGCCCCGGGCGCTGCTCGAGGCGTTCGTGCGCGCGCTGCCGCCGCTTTGCGCGGAGTTCCGCAAAATCGGCAATTGCCTTGCCGCGGTGCCGGCCGGCGCGCCGGACGCGTCCGGGCTCAAGGTCGTCTCCCCGGGCCTGCGGCTGCTGCGGTTCGAGAAAAACCGCGCCGAGCCGGAGCACGCGCTCGCGATGGCGCTCTCCCCGGGCATGGCGCGGCGCGAGGCCGCGCTCTCGGAGGGCGAGGCGCGCGCGTTCCTCGAAGGGCAATCGATCCCGCGCGCGGGCGAGCCGGGCTGGGCGCTCGCGCTGTTCGAGGGGCTCCCGCTCGGCTGGGCGAAGCTGGTCGACGGCGTGCTCAAAAACCATCTGCCGAAGGGCCTGCGAAGGTCGTTGACAAACTCCGCGCCGTCGGCTATAATACCCGCATAGGCGATGAAGGAAAGAGTACCTTCGCGCGTCCGCCTCAAGAGAGCCGGGGAAGCTGCAAGCCGGCGGCGGGACGCGGGGGGAACATGGCTCCGGAGCTTCGCGCGTGAAATTATGCCAAGGAGGAATAGGAATTTCTCCAAAGGGCCGAGGGATTTTCGATGCAGAACTAGGAGCCGGAGCGAGGCGTAGCGGGAGACCTACGTTGAGCGGAGAGCGACACGGTTCTGCGCGAAAAGACCCGGCGCGACGAGGAATTCATATTACGGATTGGCATTGGTAGTGCGCGGCGGGCCGTCCCGTTACAGGCGATCACGGAGGCACGCCTCGGCGTGCGAAGCAGGGTGGTACCGCGCGACCGCGCCCCCGGCGGGGGCCGCGCCCCCAGCGGGGGCCGCGCCCCCAGCGGAGGCCGCGCCCCTATATTGGGGCGTTTTTTTTAACAAATTTGGAGGGGTTTTTCATGCAGAGCAAGGGGACGTTCTACATCACGACGCCGATCTACTATCCCAGCGGCAACATGCACATCGGCCACACGTACACGACCGTGGCGGCGGACGCGATGGCGCGCTTCAAAAAGCAGCTCGGCTACGACGCGTATTTCCTGACCGGCACCGACGAGCACGGCCAGAAGATCGAGCGCAAGGCGAAGGAAGCGGGCAAGGCGCCGCAAGCGTTCGTCGACGAGATCGTCGCCGCGACGAAGGAACTGTGGAAGCTGATGGACATCGAGTACGACGACTTCATCCGCACGACCGACCGCCGCCACGAAATCGCCGTGCAGAACATCTTCCGGAAGTTCTACGAGCAGGGCGACATCTACAAGAGCGCGTACGAGGGGCAGTACTGCGCAGAGTGCGAGGCGTTCTGGACGCCGACGCAGTTGAAGGAGGGCAACCTCTGCCCGGACTGCGGCCGCCCGACCGAGGTCGCGCACGAGGAGAGCTACTTCTTCCGGATGAGCAAGTACCGGGACTGGCTGATCGACTACATCGAGACCCACCCGGACTTCATCCAGCCGCCGTCGCGCGCGAACGAGATGCTGAACAACTTCCTGCGCCCGGGGCTTACGGATTTGTGCGTCAGCCGGACGTCGTTCAAGTGGGGCGTGCCGGTCGATTTCGACCCCGGCCACGTGATCTACGTCTGGATCGACGCGCTGTCGAACTACATCACGGCGCTGGGCTACTCGAGCGACGACGAGTCGCTGCTGAACCGCTACTGGCCCGCGGACGTGCAGCTTGTCGGCAAGGAGATCGTCCGCTTCCACACGATCTACTGGCCGATCATGCTGCACGCGCTCGGGCTTCCGCTGCCGAAACAGGTGTTCGGGCACGGGTGGCTGCTGTTCGGCAACGACAAGATGTCGAAGTCGAAGGGAAACGTCGTCTACCCTGCGCCGATCGTCAAACGCTACGGCGTCGACGCGCTGCGCTATTATCTGATGCGCGAGATGCCGTTCGGCTCCGACGGCAACTACACGAACGAGGCGCTTTTGACCCGGACGAACGCCGACCTCGCGAACGACTTGGGGAACCTCCTGAGCCGCACGGTCGCGATGATCGAGAAGTACTTCGCGGGCGTCGTGCCCGCGCCGGACAAAAAGGAGGACATCGACGCGGCGCTCGTCGCCCGGTTCGAGGCGCTGCCCGCGATCGTCGAAAGGGAGATGAACGCTCTGCAGTTCTCGGTCGCTTTGTCGGAAATCTGGAAATTGATCGGCGACTGCAACCGCTATATCGACACGACGCAGCCGTGGGTGCTCGGGAAGAGCGAGGAGGGGCTGCCGCGGCTTCGGACGGTGCTCTACAACCTCGCCGAGTGCTGCCGAGCGGTCGCGGTGTACGTCGCCCCGACGATGCCCTCGACCCCCGCGCGCATCTTCGGGCAGCTCGGCGTCGAGGACCCGGCGCTCAAGACCTGGGACAGCGTCCGGCGGTTCGGGCAGTTGAAGCCTGGAACCCTCGTCAAGAAGGGCGAGCCGCTGTTCCCGCGCATCGACGTCAAGAAGGAACTCGGGGCGCTCTCCGAGCCGGCCGGACCTGCGGCGGAGGCCGCCCCCCTGCCGGAGGCCGCCCCCGCGCCGGAGGCCGCCCCTGTTGTCGAGGAAAAAGAGGAGGGCTTCGGCGTGATCAGCGCGGAGGAGTTCTTCAAGGTGCAGCTCGTGACCGCGAAGGTCGTCGCCTGCGAGCGCGTTCCCAAGAGCGACAAGCTGCTGAAAGAGACGCTCGACATAGGAAACGGCGAAGTGCGCACGGTCCTGAGCGGCATCGCCCAGTGGTACGCGCCGGAGGACATGGTCGGGCGCACCGTCGCGCTCGTCAAAAACCTCGCCCCCCGCAAGATGCGCGGGATTCTGAGCGAGGGCATGCTGCTCTGCGCGGCGGACGACAGTGGCAATTTGAAGCTCGTGACCGTCGACGGCGGGGAGTTCGCGCCCGGCGCGGAGATTCGGTAGGGCATCGGAGGAAGCTGGCATGAAGCTGTTTGATCCCCACGTCCACCTGACGAGCGAGCGATACGACGAGGATTTGCCCGAGGTCATCTCCCGCCTGCGCGAGGCGGGGCTCACGGGCTGCATGGTGATCTGCGACCCCGGCGACAAGGAGCCGGACTGCACGCGCGCCGCCCAGATCGTCGACGAGAACCCGGGCTTCTACCTCGCGATCGGCGTGCACCCGCACAACGCGAACGGGTTCTCAGAGGAGGCCGAGCGCGAGATCCGGAAGTACGCCGCGCGCGAGGACTGCGTGTGTTTGGGCGAGATCGGCCTCGACGATGTTCCCGTCGTCGCCATC
>MWAC01000139.1 GCA_002068815.1 Firmicutes bacterium ADurb.Bin467
GACATGGCGGACGTCGTCCGCGTGTTCTTCGGCGACGCGCCGATCGAATTTTGCGACGCGCCGATCGAATTTTGCGACGCGCCGATCGAGTTCGGCGAGGGCGATGCCGGCCTCGCGATCGTCCACCGCGTGGACACGGGGCTCGATGTGTTCTTTTCGGGCGACGTGTCCGTCGAGCGGGCGTTCTTCCCCGCCGGGCGCGATGAATTGGAGAAAAAGCGGCTGCGCAAGCGCGCGGTGAAGCTCGGGCTCTATGGGCTCTTGAAGAAGCTGACCGGTCAGCATCCGCCGTGGGGCTCGCTGACCGGCATCCGCCCGTCGCGGCTCTACTACGAGGCGCTTTCCGAGGGGCTCGACCCGGTGCGCACGCTTGTCGACGTGTTCGACGTCACCCCCGGCCGCGCGGAGCTCTTGCGCGCGCTCGCCGGGATGCAGGTTGGGCTCCGCGACATGCCCGCGAACGCGTTCGACCTGTACGTCGGCATACCGTTCTGCAAAACGCGCTGCGCCTACTGCTCGTTCTCCTCCGGCGAGATCGGGGACGGCAAGCTCGTCGCGCCGTACGTTCGCGCGCTGCTTCGCGAAATCGCGCTGTCGGCGGAGATCGTCCGCGAGAAGGGGCTGCGGCTTCGCGCCGGGTACATCGGCGGCGGCACGCCGACCGCGATCCCGCGCGCGGCGCTCGAGGAGGTCTTTTTGGCGGCGAAGGAGGCGTTCCCGGGCGCGGTCGAGTGGACGGTCGAGGCCGGCCGCCCGGACACGATCGACCGGGAGATGCTCGCCATGCTGAAAAGCGCCGGGGCGACGCGCATCTCGGTCAACCCGCAGACGTTCTCGGACGAGACGCTCAGGCGCATCGGCCGCGCGCACACGGGTGAGCAGACGGTCGAGGCGTATTTGCTCGCGCGGGAGCTCGGCTTCGAGGACATCAACATGGACCTGATCGCCGGGCTCCCCGGCGAGGCGCTGCCGGACTTCTCGCGCACGCTCGACCGAACGCTCGAGCTCGCGCCGGACAGCGCGACCGTGCACGCGCTCGCGATCAAGCGGTCGAGCAGGCTGCACGAGGAGATGCACGTTTCCTCCGGCGGGCACGCGCGGGCCGCCGAGGGCGAGGCGGCGGCTATGATCGACCTCGCGCGGGCGCGGCTGACGGGGGCCGGGTACCTTCCGTACTACCTGTACCGGCAGAAGTACATGGCCGGCAACCTCGAAAACGTCGGCTACGCGAGGCCCGGCAAGGCGTGCCTGTACAACATCGGCAACATGGAGGAGGTCGCGAGCGTGCTCGCCGTCGGCGCGGGCGCGATCACGAAGTGGCTGTTCGACCGGGCGCTGCGCATCGAGCGCGCGCCGAACGTCAAGAACTTAGGCGTCTACATCGACCGCGTGGACGAGATGGTCGGCCGGAAGCGGCGTTTGATCCTGGAGACATAGGAGGAGAGCGATGAAAAAGCTGGCGGTGCTCGCGCTTGCGCTTCTTCTTTTGCTGTCCGGCTGCGGGAGGCGCGAGGAGGACCCGTATGCGGACGTCCCGAACCCGATCGCGACGATCACGATGGCGGACGGGAGCGCCATGCGCGCGGAGCTGTACCTCACCTACGCCCCGAACACCGTCGCGAACTTCATCGAGCTCGCGAACAAGGGCTTCTACGACGGGCTCGAGGTGTTCCGCATCGTCCCCGGCGCGTTCGTGCAGACCGGCGACCCCAAGAACAACGGAACCGGCGGCCCCGGCTACGCAATCCGCGGCGAGTTTTCCGAGAACGGCTACCGCAAGAACACGCTGACGCACGCGCGCGGCGTGCTCTCGATGGCGCGCACGTCGCAATTCGACTCCGCCGGCAGCCAGTTCTTCATCCTGCAGGGCACCTATCCGGAGTACGACGGGAAGTACGCGGCGTTCGGAAAGCTGATGGACGACGAGAGCCTCCGGGCGCTCGACGCGGTCGCCGCCGTCTCGACGGACTCGAACAACCGGCCGCTCGTCGTCACGAAGATCAAGACGATCCGCGTCGATACCCACGGCCACACCTTCTCCGTCGTCCGCGTCGGCGACGAAGCCAAAAATAAGGAGAGCAATTGATGAAAAACCCGATCGTGACCTTTCAAATGGAAAACGGAACGAGCTTCAAGGCGGAACTGTACCCCGATGCCGCGCCGAACACCGTCGCGAACTTCGTCCACCTCGTCGAGAGCAAATTCTACGACGGGCTGATCTTCCACCGCGTGATCCCCGGCTTCATGATCCAGGGCGGCGACCCGACCGGCAGCGGCATGGGCGGCCCGGGCTGGCACATCCGGGGCGAGTTCCGCGCGAACGGCTTCGACAACCAGCTCCGGCACGCGCGCGGCGTGTTGTCGATGGCGCGCTCGATGCAGAAGGACTCCGCCGGCAGCCAGTTCTTCGTGATGCACGCGGACGCTGAGCACCTGGACGGCCAGTACGCGGCGTTCGGCAAGGTCATCGAGGGCATGGACGCGGTCGACAGGGTCGCCGCGTGCAGGACCGGCGCGCAGGACAGGCCCGTCGAGGAGCAGCGCATACGCTCCGCGACCGTGGAAACCTTTGGCGAGAGCTATTCCGTCAAGAAGGCTTGACAAACCCGGGCCCGCGTGAATAATGGAAGCAGGGCATGTCGCAAAAGGAGGTGCCGCCCTCCGATGAGGCGGATCGCGGCGGTGATGCTTTTCGTCCTCGCGCTTTTCGGCGCGGGGGGCTTTGCCGCGGCCGAGGGCGCGGCGACGCTTCCGCCGGTGCGCCGGATTTTGAACATAAGCCTGAGCGTCAAGCCGGCCGAGCTCGTCGTGCCGGGCGACGTGACGCTGACGTTCACGATCGCGAACGCGTCGGAGTACGACGCCGAGAACCTCTACATCGCCTCGTCGGACGGGCTGCACATCGAGCCGCTCGGCCAGATCGACGCCGGCGAATCGAAGATGTTCAACCGCCAGCATACGGTGAGCGCGGCCGAGCTCGACGAGGGGCTGATCAAGTATACGCTGTCGCACGACGGCATCGCCGGCGACCGGGAGACCGTCAACTACGCGGTCGAGTGCCCGATCGAGAAGGCGATCGCGCAGCCGGGCGTCGAGTTCACGCGGCAGTTCACCGGCACGTTCGTGCGCATGGGCGACGTCGTGACGATCACCTACCGCGTGCGGAACACCGGAAACGTGCAGCTCGCGGGGCTGCGCCTGAGCGACGCGCTCGGCGACTTCACCGGGCGCGTGGAGCTTCTGGAGGTCGGCGAGTCGCGGCTGTTCACGAGCAAGGTGACGATCTCTGGGAGCGCCGTCTCGAAGCCCCGGCTCAGCTACACGGTGCCGGCCGAGCCCGGCAAGGAGTACGTGAGGGCGCTCGACGACGCAAAGATACTGCTCGCGAGCGAGCAGCTCGACGCGACGCTCGAGCTCGACCGCGAGGCCGCGCGCTACGGCGAGACCGTCGTCGCGACGCTGACGATCGCGAACTTCGGAAACGTCGATTTCTACGACATCCGCGTGACGGACGAGGCGTTCGGCGGGCTGATCGCGGACGGCGTCGAGATCGTGAACGGCGCGAAGCCGCTCGTGATCCGGCGCGAGTATCCGGTCCGGCAGGACGCCGAGTTCCAGTTCCGCGTGCGCGCGCTCAGCCAGTCCGGCGCGGTCGTCGAGACGCTGACCGAGCCCGTGCCGCTCAGGGTGCTGCCCGAGAGCGGCGAGGCGGAGATCTCGGTCTACGCGAAGGCCGCCTACCCGGTCATCGCGCGCGGCGGCGACGCGCCCTTCGACGTCTACGTCGTCAACGCCGGCGACCGCGACCTCGAAAATGCGAAGCTCACCGAGAGCTCGACCGGCGCCTCGCTCTGGGACTTCGCGGTGCTTGCGAGCCGCACGACGACGCACCGCCGCGTGTACGTTCCGGTGACCGAGGACGCCACATTCGCGTTCGAGGTGTCCTACCGCGGACAGGACGGAGCGCGGCGCGCGGCGTTGAGCCCGTCGGTCGCGATCTCGATTGCGCGCGACGGGCACAAGCTGACCGACGACCGGGCGGATTCGCCGTACAGCGGCGAATCGACGAAGCTCGGCGAGAATCCGATGTTCTTGTTCATGCTCGCCGGCGCGGGCGCGGTGCTCCTCGCGCTGACGGTCGCGCTGCTTTTGAGCTCGCGCAGGGCGCGGCGAGCGCGCAAGGAAAAGATACTGCTCAAGAGGAGGCTCCGGCAGGAGGAGCTCGGAAAGACGAACCGCTTCACCCCGGTGAAGCGCCCGGAGCGAAAGAGGAAAGAGAATCCATGACGTTTGAAGGATATACCGACGAGACGATCGAGTTTTTCATGGCGATACGCTTCAACAACAACCGCGAGTTCTTTCTTGAGAACCGCGACTGGTATCTGCGCGCGGTGCGCGAGCCGAGCCTGGCGCTCGCCGAGGCGCTCGGCCCCGCGGTCGAGGGGATGGACGC
>MWAC01000140.1 GCA_002068815.1 Firmicutes bacterium ADurb.Bin467
AGACCGAAATCTTCTACGCGAACCGCATGCCGGAAGTCGTCAGCGACAAGTGGGACGCGCCGCTGCCGGTGACCGACTTAGCCCTCGTGAGCGCCGCGGGCGAGCCGCCGGTGCTCCGGTTCACGTCGCGCGACGAGAACGCCGAATATTTGCTGATCCGGAGGACAAACGGGGCCGCGGAGATCGCGGCGGAATTGCGCGGCAAGGCCGGCGAGGTGATCGAGTTCATCGACGCGGGCGCGAATTTGAACGAGGTGCACGAATACAGCGCAATCCCCCGCCACGCGCTGCTGTATCAGGAGGGCAGCCTCGTGACGGGGGCGGAGAGCGCGCGCGTTCGGTACCAGCCGGGAGGGCTTTTAAACCGCGTCGCGGAGTTCATCACCGGCGGCGCCACCCGGGAGGCGGCCCCGCCGGAGACGGAGACGAACCAATCGCTGTTCTGGTAGGCATTCCCGCGGGCTTCGCGGCGTTGGGAAAAGCCTGTCGCTGTTCCGGCAGGCACTCCTGCCGGCCGCGAAGCCCTTGGGAGATCAGTCGCTGTTCTGGTATGCGCTTTCCACGGGCTTCTCGGTCCGCGGGATCGGCGTGAAGGTCAGCTCCTCCCCCTCGGCGGTCATGCGCACGCGGTCGCCGAGCTTGATCCTGCCGTTCAATATCTCCTCGCTCAGCGCGTCCTCGACCATGCGCTGTATCGCCCGCCGAAGCGGCCTCGCACCGTACTGCAGGTCGTAGCCGCCTGCGCTCAACAGAGCCACCGCGGACGGGTCCGCCTCGAGCTCGATGTCGCGCTCGAGCAGCCGCTTCTTGACGTTTTCGAGCATCAGCGCGGCGATCTGCTCGATCTCTTCGGGCTCGAGCGCGTGGAATACGATGATCTCGTCGACGCGGTTCAAAAACTCGGGGCGGAAGATCTGCTTGACCTCGCCCATGATGTTGTCCTTCATCGCCTCGTAGCTCTTTTCGCGGCTGTCGGCGCTCCCGAATCCGAGGGAACGCTGCTTTTTGATCGCGTGCGCGCCTGCGTTGCTCGTCATGACGATGACGGTGTTCTTGAAGTCGACGACGCGGCCCTGCCCGTCGGTCAGTCGGCCGTCCTCGAGTATCTGCAACAGCACGTTGAACACGTCCGGGTGCGCCTTCTCGACCTCGTCGAACAGGATCACCGCGTAGGGCTTCCTGCGCACCTTTTCGGTCAACTGGCCGCCCTCCTCGTGGCCGACGTAGCCGGGCGGGGAGCCGATCATCCGCGAGACGGAGTGCTTCTCCATGTACTCGGACATGTCGATGCGGATCATGCTGTTCTCGTCGCCGAACAGCGCCTCGCCCAGCGCCTTGCACAGCTCGGTCTTGCCGACGCCGGTCGGACCCAGGAAGATGAACGAGCCGATCGGCCGGTTCGGGTCCTTGAGCCCCGCGCGCGCGCGGCGCACCGCCTTCGCGACGGACTTGACGGCCTCCTCCTGCCCGATCACGCGCCGGTGCAGTATCTCCTCGAGGCGCAGAAGCCTGTCGGCCTCGCCCTCGGTCATGCGGCGGACGGGGATGCCGGTCCAGGAGGACACGATCTCCGCGATCTCCTCCTCGCCGACGATCTCGACCTTCGCGGTTCTGTTGTGCTCCCACTCCTTGCGGCGCTCGAGCATCTCGTTCTGCAATTGCTTCTTCTGGTCGCGCAGGTTCGCGGCCTTCTCGAAGTCCTCGTGCGCGACGGCCTCCTCGGTCTCCTTGTTGAGAATTTCGAGCCGGGCCTCCTGCTCCTTCATGTCCGGCGGCGCGGTGAACGCTTTTATGCGCACGCGCGACGCGGCCTCGTCGACTAAGTCGATCGCTTTGTCGGGCAAAAACCGGTCGGAGATGTAGCGGTCGGACAGGTTCACGGCGGCCGCGATCGCCTCGTCGGTGATCTGCACGCGGTGGTGCGCCTCGTAGCGGTCGCGGAGCCCGTGCAGTATCTCGATCGACTCCTGCTTCGTCGGCTCTCCGACATTCACCGGCTGGAACCGGCGCTCGAGCGCGGCGTCCTTCTCGATGTACTTGTGGTATTCCCTCAGCGTCGTCGCGCCGACGCAGTGCAGCTCGCCGCGCGCGAGCAGCGGCTTCAATATGTTCGCCGCGTCGATCGCGCCCTCGGACGCGCCGGCCCCGACGATCGTGTGCAATTCGTCGATGAAGAGAATCACGTTTCCGGCCTTGCGTATCTCGGCCATCGCGTTTTTGAGCCGCTCCTCGAACTCGCCGCGGTACTTCGCGCCCGCGAGCATGCTCGCGAGGTCGAGCGCGACGACGCGCTTTCCCCGAAGAATCTCCGGGATGCTCCCCTCGGAGATCAGCTGCGCCAGGCCCTCGACGATCGCGGACTTGCCGACGCCGGGTTCGCCGATCAACACCGGGTTGTTCTTCGTGCGGCGCGAGAGTATCTGGACGATCCGCTCGACCTCGCGCGTGCGCCCGATCACGGGATCGAGCTCGCCCGCCTGCGCGGCGCGGGTCAGGTCCCTGGCGAACTGGTCGAGAACCGGCGTCTCCTGCTCCGGCGCGGGCGTGCCCGAGGCGCTCTCGTCGCCGCCGTTCAGCGCGCGCAGAAGGTCCTCGCGCGCCTTCGCGAGGTCGATGCCGAGCTTGATCATCACGTGCGCCGCGACGCCCTCGCGCTCGCGCATCAGCGCCAGCAAGATGTGCTCGGTGCCGACGTAGTTCTGCTTCAGCTCCCGCGCCTCGCGGACGCTCTGCTCGAGCACCTTCTTCGTGCGCGGCGTGTAGACCATCGTCTTGATCGGCGAGGTGTCGTCCCCGCGGCCGAGTATCTGCAGTATCTCCTGCCTCGCCGCGTCGAGCGTGACCTCCTTGAGCACGAGCGAAGCCGCGCCGGGGTCGCTCAACACGCCCAGGAGCAGGTGCTCCGTGCCCACGTAGGTCCTTCCGAGCTGCGCCGCCTCGCGCTGCGCCGTCAACAGCGCGCGCTGG
>MWAC01000141.1 GCA_002068815.1 Firmicutes bacterium ADurb.Bin467
CCGAAGTCCCGGGTTGCAAACCCGTACCGGCGCGCGTCCGAGAGCGCGAGGTCGAGCATCTTCCGGAGCTCGCGCCCGAACGGCGCGTTTTCCTCCGGCGCGGCTTTGACCGACGGAACGCCCAGCCACCGGGCGAGGTCCTCCAAAAATTCGTCCCTGCGCGCCTCGATCAGCGCGTCGAGCCTTTCATAATTCATAAAAATGAATGCCCTCCTTACTTGTCCCCATCCCATTATAAGGATTCGCAATCCCGTGTCAATCTTGCGGATGCAAAAATTTCCATACGGATTCCGCGACGGCCTTCGGGACGCCGGGCGTGGCGGCGATCTCGTCGACGGACGCGGCCCGAAGCGCCTCGACGGACGAAAAGTGCGTCAGGATCGCGCGCTGCCGCTTCTCGCCGACGCCGGGGATATTTCCGAGCGCGCTCGCGACCGAGCGCCTCGCCCGGAGCGCGCGGTGGTGCGTGATCGCGAAGCGGTGCGCCTCGTCGCGAAGCCTTTGGATCATGTGAAGCGCCGGGCTCGCGCGGTCGAGCAACAGGCTCTCGTCGCGGCCGGGCAAAATGATCTCCTCGATGCGCTTCGCGAGGCCGAACATCGGGATCGACAATCCCGTCTCCCCCATCGCCTCGAGCGCGGCGTTCAACTGCCCGCGGCCGCCGTCGATCAAAATCAGATCGGGGAGCTCGCCGAACTTGCCCTTCGGCTCCCGGAGCGCGTGCGAGAGCCTGCGCGAGAGCACCTCCTTCATCGACGCGAAGTCGTTCGCGCCCTCGACGGTCTTGATGCGGAAGTGCCGGTACTCCTTCTTCGCCGAGGCGCCGTCGATCATCACGACCATCGAGCCGACCGACAGCGCGCCCTGCGTGTTCGAGATGTCGTAGCCCTCGATCCTGCGCGGATAGTTGAGAAGCCCGAGCGCCAACTGCAGTTCCTCCGCGGCGCCGACGGTGCGGTCGCGGCTCCGGGAGAGCTTCTTCCTGCGCTTCTCGGCCTCGTCGCGCGCGTTCTTCTCGGCCATCTGCACGAGCTTGCGCTTGTCGCCGCGCATCGGAGACAGTATGTACGTCCGCCGCCCGTGCACCTCGGTCAGGAGCTTTTCGAGCACGTCCTTTTCCGGCGGCTCGGCGGACAATATCAGCTCCTGCGGCGGCATGTTGCCCTCGCCGTAGTATTGCAGAATAAATTGCAGCAGCGCCTCGCCCGGGAGCTCCGCGCCGCCGCCTTCCAGCACATAGTGCTCCGAGCCGATCAGCCGGCCCGAGCGGACGAACAGCATGTTGATGACCGCGTCCATTTCCTCCGGCACGACCGCGATCACGTCCTGGTCGACGACGTGCGTCGAGATCGCCTTCTGGCGCTCCATGACCGCCTCGACCGCCTGGATGCGGTCGCGGTAGACGGCCGCGCGCTCGTAGTTCAATTCCCTAGCGGCCTCGGCCATCTTCGCCTTCATCTCCGAGAGCACCGGCTGGTACTTGCCCTGCAGGAACTCGATCACGCGGGCGATCAGGGCGTGGTACTCCTCCCTCGAGACGAGGTTCGCGCAGGGGCCCAGGCACTGGCCGATCTGGTGGTGGACGCAGGGGCGCGTCGGCCGGTCCGGGCGGATCACGCGCTCGCAGGTGCGTATCGGGAACACCTTGCGGACGACGTCGAGCACCTCGCGCACCGCGGTCGCGCCCTTGTAGGGGCCGAAGTACTTCGCGCGGTCGTTCAACTGCCGCCGGACGAGCTCGACGCGCGGGAAGTCCTCCGAGAGGTCGATGCGCAAATACGGAAAGTGCTTGTCGTCCTTGAGCAGGATGTTGTACTTCGGCCGGTACCGCTTGATGAGGTTGAGCTCCAGCGCGAGCGCCTCCATCTCGCCGTCGACGAGCACGATGTCGAAGTCGTCGACGCGCTCGACCATCGCCCGGACCTTCGGCGAGTGCCCGCGCGGGGACTGGAAATACTGCCGGACGCGGTTTTTCAGGTTGACCGCCTTGCCGACGTAGATGATCTGCCCTTGCGACTTCATCAGGTAGCAGCCCGGCGAGTCCGGCAGATTTTTGAGCTTCAGCGAAAATTCCTCGGAGCGCATATGCTTACCTTTACCCTATAACCTCAATCGCCTTTTTGAGCGCCTTCTGCGCGATCGGCGCGGCGACGGTTCCGCCCGCGCCGCCCCGTTCGACGACGACCGCGACCGCGTACGGGTGCTCGGGGTCGGCGACGAAGCCCGCGAACCACGCGTTCGTCGCGACGGACTTGTCGTCGCTCGTCTCCGCCGAGCCGGTCTTTCCGCAGACGGTGTAGCCGGGGATCGCCGCCTTGCTCGCGGTTCCGGAGCGGACGGCCTGGTACATCGACTGGGTGATCACGTCCGCGACGGACGCGCTCGTCACCTGCCGGTACAAAGACGGCGCGCCGGTGTGCGTCGCGATGCCCAATGAGTTCTCGATGCGCTTCACGAGCACCGGCTTCATCATCATGCCGCCGTTTGCGACCGAGCCCGCGATCATCGCCATGTGCATCGGCGTCACGAGCACCTCGCCCTGCCCGACGCCCGCCCAGACGAGCCCGCCGACGTTGCGCGCGGAGACCGGGAACGCCGAGTTGTAGATCATGAAGTCGCCGAACTTCAGGTTTTCGTTGAGCCCGAACCGCTCGGCGGTCGCGCGAAGCCGCTCGGCGCCGAGCTGGTACGCGAGCTTTCCGAACGTCACGTTGCAGCTCTCGGCGAGCGCGGTTCGAAGGTCGAGCTCGCCGTGCACCGCGCCGCCCGCGCAGACGATCTTCCCGCCCTCGTAGTCCCACGAGCCGGAGCAGGTGAACCGCTGGTTCAGCGCGTTCGGGTCGGCCTCGAGCGCCGCGGCGAGCGTCACGATCTTGAACGTCGAGCCGGGCGTGTAGAGCCCCTGCAGGCAGCGGTTCAGATAGGCCGTGTCCTCGACGTTGTCGTCCGCGCGGCCGTCGAGAAGGTCGACGGGATCGTAATTGGGCATCGAGACCCACGAGAGCACTTCGCCGGTCCGGTAGTTGATCACGCAGACCGCGCCCTTCTTGCCGTCCGGGAACGCGGAGGCGATGTAGGAGGTCAGCTCCGCGTCGATCGTCAGCTGTATGCTTCCTCCCACGCGCTCGGCCCCGGAGAACGCCGAGCGCAGCCTGTCGACGAGCGAGCCGGAGATGTTGAGAAGCGTCGAAGAGTAGTAGTTCTCGACGCCGGTGCCGCTCATGCCCATCTGGTCGCCGACGGTCTGCGAGAGCGCGCGCCGGACATTCTCGTTCGGCATGTATTCGCGCGTGCCGTCGGCCGCGGTGTGCGCGAGCAGGTTGCCGTCGCGGTCGGAGATGTCGCCCATGTGCGCGGTCGAGCCGCTCGACCGCTGATTGTACGGGTTCGAGGCCCAAATGCTGCCCTGCGAGTAGACGGTCATGCCGTACCACGCGCCGAGGCCGATGAACAGGCATACGATCAGCGTCCCGATCAAGCGCATCTTTCCGCGAAGCTCCCTCACGAGAACACCTCCTCGCGAAGCTCCATCCGCTCGATGTCCTTCGCCTCGTCCTCGGCGTTCAACGACGATATGCCGAGCAATATGCCAAACGACAGAAACGTGCTCACGAGCGACGAGCCGCCCGCGGACACGAGCGGCAGCGTGACGCCGGTCAGCGGGATCAGCTTCGTGTTGCCGCCGACGATCAGCATCGTCTGAAGCCCCAGCATCGCGACGATGCCGAACGCCGCGAGCGAGTGGAAGCTCGTCCGGGCGTTCATCGCGACGACCATGCCGCGAAGGATCACCAGCACGTAGATCGCGAGCAGGCAGATCGAGAGCACGAGCCCGAACTCCTCCGCGATCGCCGCGAAGATGAAGTCGGAGTGGTAGAGAGGTATGTTTCGCGGCCGCCCAAGCCCGAGCCCCATGCCGAACAGCCCGCCGGAGCCGATCGCGATCAGCGCCTGCACGATCTGGTGGCCGCTCTCGAGCGGGTCGATCCACGGGTTCTTCCAGATCGCGACGCGCGTCTGCACGTACGGGAACGCCCGGTACGCGATCACCGCCGCCGCGCCCCCGAGCCCGAGCCCGCCGAGCGTCACGACCCAGTTCGACGTCGCCGCGAAGTACATAAGCACCGTCGTCAGGAAATACAGGAGCAGCGCGCCGAGATCCCTCTGCGAGAGCAGCACGCCGCAGCACAGCGCCGCGAAC
>MWAC01000142.1 GCA_002068815.1 Firmicutes bacterium ADurb.Bin467
GGAGCCGTAGCGGCGCTACGGCGACCGGATGAGCGACAACGGCGTGCGATTCAAATGCATTTGAATCGCACGGTCGCGCAGCGACCTGCTTTCCCGAAGGGAAAGCAACCTTGTGGGGGCGGAAAAGCGACCGGCAAGCCTGCCGCCGAATAAATCAGTGATTACCAAGGGACGCGCCGGGTATAAAGGAGGCGGGGGCATGCGGGACACGGTCGGGATCGTGTTCGACATCGAGGAATTCGCGGTGTTCGACGGGCCGGGCATACGCGTCGCGGTGTTTTTGAAGGGCTGCCCGCTGCGCTGCCGGTGGTGCCACAACCCGGAGGGCCTGAAACCCCGGCCCGAGCGCGCGGTCACGAAGAGTCTCTGCACGGACTGCGGGCGCTGCCGCGAAATCTGCCCGACGCCGGACATGTGCACCGCGTGCGGAATGTGCGTCCCGGTTTGCCCGAACGGGGCGATCAAAATCGTCGGGACGCCGATGTCGGCGAGCGCCGTCGCCGAGCGCGTCCTCCGGCACGCGAAGGTGCTCGCGCTCAACGGCGGCGGCGTGACGTTCTCGGGCGGCGAGGCGCTTTTGCAGCTTGCGTTCGTCGAGGACGTCGCGGACCGGCTGCCGGGCGTCCACAGGGCGATCGAGACCTGCGGGTTCGCCTCCGAGGGCGCGTTCCTGTCGATGATCTCGCGCATGGACCTCGTGATGATGGACATCAAGCTCGTCGACCCGGAGGAACACCGGCGCTGGACGGGTGTATCGAACGAGTTGATTCTCAAGAACCTCGGCGCGCTGATCCGGTCGGGGGTGCCGTTCCGCTCGCGCGTGCCGGTCATCCCCGGCGTCAACGATTCGGACGAGAACCTTGAAGCGACGGCGCGGCTGCTCGCGGGCGCGGAAAACCTCGAGCGCGTCGAGCTCCTGCGCTACAACCGCTCGGCGGGCGCGAAGTATGGGCTCGTCGGCGAGGAATACCGCCCGGGCTTCGACGTCGACAAGGAGCCCAACATGAACCTGGCGATCTTCGAACAATACGGCATAAAGGCGGTGGCACTATGACGGAGAGGATACGGGCGCTGCTCGACTGGATCGTCGAGGGCGAGCACCGGGCGCTGCGGGCGCCCCTTTCGGGCGAACGCTTTCGGGAACTGCAGGAGGAGATCGCGCGGGAGGATTTGCCGCTGGTGAAGCGCGCGTCGAGGCGGCTTCGGCTGCTGCTCGAGGAGGAGCGCGTTCTCGTCCGGCCGGGCGAGCGCATCCCCGGCATCCGCACGGTTCCGGCGTTCCCGGACATCTACACGGACGGCGAAAAGGAGCGCCTGTTCGCGGGCCGCTTCATGCACGAACAGGGGCGCGTCTGCAACATCTCGTCGGACTACGAGGGCGTGCTCCGCGAGGGGCTGCTCCCCCGCCGCGCGGTTGCCGAAAAGGTGCTCGCCGAGGGACGCGGCGACCGCGACTTCCTCGAGGCCGCGATCGAGACGATCGACGCGGTGATCGCGTTTGCCGACCGGTATGCCGACCTGCTCCCGGACGGCGAGGGGCTCAAGGACGCGATCCGCTTGGGCGCGAAGGACTTCCCGAACGCGCTCCGGATGTTCCGGATGCTGCACCTGTCGCTCTGGGCCTCGAACGTCTACCACAACACGGTCGGGCGGTTCGACCAGTACATGTGGCCGTATCTGAAGAGTGATTTTGAGCGCGGAATGTCGGAGGCGGACGCGCTCGAGCTTCTCGAGGAGTTCTTCCTGACGTTCAACCGCGACAGCGACCTCTACACCGGCATGCAGCAGGGCGACAACGGCCAGAGCATGATGCTCGGCGGCTGCGACCGCGAGGGGCGCGACGCCTCGAACGCGCTGACGGCGCTCTGCCTGACGGCGAGCCTCGAGCTCAAGCGCATCGACCCGAAGATCAACCTCCGCGTCAACAAGAACACGCCGCTCGGGATCTACGAGCGTTGCACGGAATTGACGAAGCAGGGGCTCGGCTTCCCGCAATACGCGAACGACGACGTCGTGATCCCCGGGCTCATCGCGCTCGGGTACGATTTGGAGGACGCGCGCAACTACACGGTCGCCGCGTGCTGGGAGTTCATCGTGCCCGGCGTCGCGATGGACATCCCGAACATCGGCGCGATGCCGCTGGCCGAGGTCGTGCGCTCCGCGTGCGTCGACGGACTCGCGGACGCCGCGAATTTCGAGGAATTTCAGGCGCTCGTCGAAGCGCGGCTCCGCGAAAAGGCGGCCGAGATCGCGGACGGCGTGCGGAACATACGGATCGAGCCGGCGCCGTGGCAGAGCGTGATGATGGCGGGCTGCCTCGAGCGCGGGCAGGACATCAGCCTCGGGGCCAAGTACAACAACTACGGCGTGCACGGCACGGGCTTCGCGAACGCGGTCGACGCGCTCGCCGCGGTCCGGAAATTCGTGTTTGAAGAAGGCCGGGTAAATGCCGAGGCGCTCGTCGGGGCGATGGAGCGGAATTTCGACGGCGACGCGGAGCTTCTGCACCTGCTGCGCGCGGAGGCCCCGAAGCTCGGCCGCGATCCCTCGTGCGAGCCGCTCGCCGACTGGCTGCTCGGGGCGTTCGCGGACTCGCTGGACGGCCTGAAAAACGAGCGCGGCGGCATCTTCCGCGCGGGCACCGGCTCGGCGATGTACTACGTCTGGCATGCCGACCATCTCGGCGCGACCGCGGACGGCCGCAGGAAGGGCGAGCGGCTCCCGGCGAACTTCTCCCCGGCGCTGCTTCTGCAGGACGCCGGCCCGCTGACGGTGCTCGAGGGCTTCGCGCGCCCGGCGCTCGCGCGCGCGATCAACGGCGGGCCCTTGACGCTGGAGCTCCACGACACGGTGTTCCGCAACGGCGAGGGGCTCAAGAAGGTCGCGCAGCTCGTGCGCACGTTCGTGCTGCTCGGCGGCCACCAGCTGCAGTTGAACGCCGTCAGCCGCGAGACGCTGCTCGACGCGCAGAGGCACCCCGAAAAGCACCGCCAGCTCATCGTGCGCGTCTGGGGCTGGAGCGGCCACTTCGTGCAGCTCGACCGCATGTACCAGGACCAGATCATCGCGAGGACATCGTACGCGATATGACGTGTATGCGGAAACGCGCCCTATGCAACGGGGCGCGTTTCTGCTATAATGGGTTCGTATAGGGGGTATGTCGCATGAACATCGTCGGCAAGCTCTTCGGCGCGGGGCGCCTGAACCGCGCGGCGAGCAGGGATTTCCGGCCGGAGGACCTGCCCGACACGCGCGTGAAGCTGTTCTTCGACGCGCTCAAGATTCGCTGGAGCGCGATGGTCGGGCTGAACCTCCTGTACCTCGCGTTCTGGCTGCCCGCGATCCTCTGGACGGGCGTCAACTTTCTGACGCTCGAGCAGACGCTCGCGAGCGCGGCGTCGACCGCCGACGCCGCGGGCCAGGTGAGCGCGCTCGTGTTCACGTTTCTGCTGGTTCTCTGGCCGCTCGTCGCGCTGACCGGCCCCGCGACCGCCGGCGCGAGCTACGTGCTGCGCAACTGGGCGCGCGGCGAGCACAGCTTCCCGGCAAGCGACTTCTTCGAGCACTTCCGCAAGAACTGGAAGCAGGCGCTGCTGGTCTCCACGATCACCGGCGCGCTGCCGGTTCTGACGTTCATCCTGTGGCGGTTCTACGCGGACATGGTCTCGGACGTGAGCATACTGTTCATCGTGCCGCAGGCGCTCGTGTTCGCGGCGGCGGCGGCGTGGCTTCTGATGCTCGAGGTGCTCTACATGCTGATGGTCACCTACAGGCTCTCGTTCCGCCAGCTCTTGAAAAACGCGCTCGTGCTCGTGGTCGCGCGGCTCCCGCAGTTTCTGGGACTGCGCATTCTGACGCTCGCGTTCCCGGTCGCGCTGTACGTCGCGTTCACGGGCTTTCCGCAGGCCGCCGTCTACATGCTGATGTTCGGCGGGTTCTTCTACCTCGTGTTCGGGCTCGCGCTGAACCGGCTCTTGTACGCGTCGCTCGGGAACGCCGTCTGCGAGAAATACATCAACGGAAAAATCGGCGCGCCGGTCGACATAGGGCTCAGGCCGAAGAACCTCGGCCGGTAACTCCCCTACACCCTCCAGATATTCCTCGCGTACTCCCCGACCGAGCGGTCGGAGGAGAATTTTCCCGCGCCCGCGATGTTCTTGAGGCACATCATCGCGAAGCCGCGCCGGTCTTTGTACGCCTCCATCGCCTTGAGCCGCGCCTCCTGATAGGGCAGGAAGTCCTTGAGCACATAGTAGTGGTCGGGCCTGTGCCAGCTCGCGCCGTCGAGCAGCGCCGTGTGCAATTCCTTGAGCGCGCCGTCCGGGTCGTCGAACAGAAGCAAGGCGTCGACCGCGCGCTTCACGCGGGGCTCGGATTCGTAGACCGCGCGGGGATTGTAATCGGAGAGCGCGGCGAGCTCCCCGACCGTCGCGCCGAAGATGAAGTTGCTCCCGATCCCCGCCTCGCGGACGATTTCGACGTTCGCGCCGTCGAGCGTGCCGATCGTCGGCGCGCCGTTGAGCATCAGCTTCATGTTGCCGGTGCCGCTCGCCTCGGTGCCCGCGGGCGAAATCTGCTCGGACAGGTCCGCCGCCGGGATGATCTTCTCCGCGAGCGAGCAGTTGTAGTTCGGCAGGAAAAGGACCTGCATGGCGGCCCCCGCCGCGGCGTCGCTGGCGATCATTTCCGCGAGTTTGTTGATGAAGTAGATGATCGCCTTCGCGCGCGCGTAGCCCGGCGCGGCCTTCGCCCCGAAGATGAACGCGGTCGGCGTGAAATCCGGGAGCTTCCCGTCCCTCCACTCGCAGTAGAGGTCGTAGACGGACAGCGCGTTGAGCAGTTGCCGCTTATATTCGTGCAGCCGCTTGATCTGCACGTCGAACAGGAAGTCCGGGTTCAGCCGGACGCCCTCGCGCTTGAGCACATACTCGGCGAGCTGGCGCTTCTTCTCGCGCTTCACGGCGAGGAATTCGTCGACCATGCCCTCGAGGTGCGGCGTCAATTTCGCGAGCGCCGGCAGGTCCGCCGCGAACCCGCCCCCGATGCGGCTCTCGATTAGGCGCGAGAGCTCGGGGTTGCAGAGCATCAGCCAGCGCCGCTGCGTGACGCCGTTCGTCACGTTTGTGAAGCGGTCCGGGTACAGCTCGTGGAAGCGCCGGAACACCGTCCGCTTGAGCAGCTCCGAGTGTATCTCCGCGACGCCGTTGACGCGGTGCGAGGCGTACGCCGACAGACGCGCCATGTGGACGACGCCGCTTTCGACGATCGCGAGCCCCCCGGCGTCGACGCCCCTCTCGGCGAGCTCGTGGCGGAACGCGTGA
>MWAC01000143.1 GCA_002068815.1 Firmicutes bacterium ADurb.Bin467
GAACGGAGGATTTTTTCATGAGAAAGATCGCCATCATCGGCGCGGGGTCGATCGTGTTCTGCAAGACGCTGGTGCTCGACATCATGGCCACGCCGTCGCTTCGGGACAGCGAGTTCGCGCTGATGGCGCCGACGACGAGGAACACGAGCCAGGTCGAGGCCTTCTTCAACAAGGTCATCGAAAAGGAGGGGCTTCCCGCGAAGGTGTGGATCACGACCGACCGGCGCGAGGCGCTGAAAAACGCCGACTACGTCGTACTGTGCTTCCAGGTCGGCGGAAACACCGCCTACGCGCTCGACTGCGAGATACCGCTCAAGTACGGCGTCGATTCCTGCATCGGGGACTCGATGGGCCCGGGCGGCGTGTTTCGCGCGCTTCGGTCGATCCCGGTCATCCGCGAGCTGTGCAAAGAGGTGCGCGAGCTCTGCCCGAAGGCGCTGATTCTCAACTACGTAAACCCCATGGCGATGATCGGCTGGGCGCTCGGGCAGGAGGGCGTCGACTACGTCGGCCTCTGCCACGGCGTGCAGACGACGCTCGACCTGATCGCGGGCTACTGCGGCGTCAACAAAAAGGACGTCGACTTCCTGTGCGCGGGCATCAACCACATGGGCTGGTTCCTGCAGATCGAGAAGGACGGCGTCGATCTGTACCCGAAGTTCCGCGAGGTCATGGAGGAGCCCGGCCACTACATCAACGAGAAGGTGCGCGCCGAGGTGCTCAGGAATTTCGGCTACTTCTGCACGGAGTCGACCGGCCACCTGTCGGAGTACCTGCCGTACTTCCGCAAGAACCAAAAGGCGCTCGACCTCTACTGCGACGAGCCCGGCTTCGGCGGCGAGACGAACGCGTACTTCAAGTTCTCCACCTATGTGCAGAACAAGTACGGCGGGCGGCTTCTCGACAACGAGCCGATCGCGCTCCCGCGCCGCTCGGTCGAATACTGCTCCTACATCCTCGAGGCGATCGAGACCGGCGTGCCGTTCCGCTTCAACGGAAACGTGCTCAACCACGGCATGATCGAGAACCTGCCGGTCGACTGCTGCGCCGAGGGCCCGCTCTACGCGGACGCGATGGGCGTGCACAGGACGATCGTCGGAAAGCTGCCGGACCAGCTCGCGATGCTCAACATGACGAACATCAACGTGCAGCGGCTCGCGGTGCGCGCGGGCTACTCGGGCGACCCCGAGCACATCGTGCACGCGCTGGCGATGGACCCGCTGACCTCGGCGGTCCTGACGCTCTCCGAGATCCGCCGGATGGCCTCCGAGATGCTCGAGGCCGAGCGCGAGTGGCTGCCGCAGTTCGCGGGCAAGTCGATCGCGCCGCGCCCGGACATCGAAATCCCCAAGGACGTGAAGCGCGCCCCGGTCCCGGTCGACCCCGCGCTCGCGATCATGGCGAGGTTCGACGAACTCGGAAGGTAATCCCCCATGAAAAAGGCTCCCGTTCGGTCGGGAGCTTTTTTTCGCGGAATCAGGGGTTTCCGACGCAGACCGGGCACGGCCCTTGCCCGAGCTTTTGCAATTCCTCCTCCGTTCGCCGGACCGCGCCGAGCATGCCGGAGCACTCGGGGTCGGCGTGGTAGTATTTCCCGCCGTCGGTCGAATAGAAGTCGGTTCGGAGCGTCCGGACGCGGCTGGACTGGCAGACCGGGCAGAGCTTGCGGCCCGACGCGATCGCCTCCGACTCGGGCATCGCCACGGCGTAGCGCATGCCCGAGCAGTCCTCGGAATCGTGGTAGTATTTTCCGGCGCGCGTCATCCAGACCGTCGGGTCCTCCGGCATGCAGATCGGGCACGCAGACTGTCCGAGCTTCTCGGCCTCGGCGATCAGGCGCGCGGAGGCGCCGCGCATGCCGGAGCAGCTCCGGTCGCCGTGGTAGTATTTGCCGTTCTTCGTCGAATACACGAACTGCTCCACGACCTCGGAGTCCGCCGCCTCGGACATTTCCGGCACGATCGCGGCCTCGTAGACCGCCGCCTTCGCGGGATAGTAGGCCGTGGGCATCGGGGTAAAGAGCCCGGCATCAACCACCGGCCGCGCCGTCGGGAGCGCCGTCACGAGAACCGACGGCATCGGGGTCGGCCGCTCCGTCGGGCGGGAAACCGGCGTCGGCATCGGCGTCGCCGTCGGGAGCGGCACTGCCGTTGGGAGCGGCACTGCCGTTGGGAGCGGCACTGCCGTTGGGAGCGGCACTGCCGTTGGGAGCGGCACTGCCGTCGGCTCCGGCGTCGGCTTGGGCAGGGGCTTCGGCGTCGGCCCGTCCGTCGCGTATCCATGGGCGAGCGGGCCGGGGTTCGGCGAGCGCAGGCGCGTCCCCGCCAAGCGCCGCTCGTTGACCGCGAGCGTCAGCGCGCCGAGCATCACGGCGAGCACCGCCGCGGCCGACGCCAGCGCGAACAGCCTGCGCTTGAGCGCCTGCCGCCTTCGGGCGCGGTTGAGCCCCATGTGAATCGCATGGCGCACGTATTCCGGCGTATCCGGAAACGCGTTGTTCAAATCCTTCATCGTCCCACCTCCGGGGAAAGGGCCTGCCGGAGCGCGCTCCGGGCCTGGTAGAGTCTCGACTTTGCCGTCGTCTCGGGGATTTTCAGGATGGACGATATCTCCCGAAGGGAATACCCCTCGAGGTGATGCAGAAGCAGCGGGAGCCGGAGCCGCTCGGGAAGCCTGCGGATCGCGTCCTGAAGCGCCGGGTCCGGGGCGCCCTGCGCGGAGACGATCTGCTCGTTCAAAGGCTCCGGGCGCCCCTTCCACTTGCGCTGGATGTTGCGGCACTCGTTGACGAGTATCCGCATCAGCCACGCCTCGAACCGCTCGCCGTCGCGCAGCGCCTCGCGGTGCATCCAGCCCTTGAACACGGCCTCCTGTATGGCGTCGGCGGCATCCGCGTCGCTTCGAAGCAGCGCGATCGCGACGCGGTAGAGCCTGCGTTCGCAGCCGAGCGCCCTCTCGGTGTACTGTATGTCGTCCACGGGAATCCTCACTTGTTCATGAATGCGCATTCACACACTATTGACGCATCGGGAAGGGGGAAGGTTTGCGAAACGCAGAAAAAAACGCCCCCGGTGCCGGGAGCGTCGCCCGCTATTCGATCGGCGTGCCGTCGTTGCGGAACAGCGGCAGTTTTTCGAGATAGAGGATGTCGTCGCGGTCGATCGCCTCGCCCTCGACGAGGATCGCCATCTTGCCGACGATCTCGCCGCCGGCGAGCCGGACGAGCTCCTCCATCGCGCGCAGCGATTCGCCGGTCGAGATCACGTCGTCGACGATCACGACCCGCTTGCCCTTCAAGTATTCGGCGTCCTTGCCGTCGATGCACAGCGTCTGCGGGTGCCCGGTCGTGATCGAGCGCACCTCGACGCAGAACACGTCCTTCATATAGAGCTTCGGCGACTTGCGCGCGAGCAGGTACCGCTTCTCGCCCGCCTGCCGCGCCATCTCGAAGATCAGCGGTATGCCCTTCGACTCGGCGGTGATCATCACGTCGTGCTCGGGGATTCGCTTGTTGAGCTCGGTTGCGCAGGCGATCGTCAGCTCCATGTCGCCAAAAATGACAAACGCGCCGATCATCACCGTATCGCTGATCGGGCAGAGCGGAAGCTGCCGCTCAAGCCCCGCGACGGTGAGAGAATAGACCATATCGTTCATGGAAACACCTCTATCGCAAAACTGGCGCCAAAGGTTATTGTACTGCGAATGCCGGGGATTGTCAAGGATTCACTTGAGCAGACGGCGGACGACCTCGGTCATCTCGCCGAACCGCAATTCTATGTCCCGAAGCAGCGCGATCTGCGTGCGGGCGCGCGCGAGGTTGTGCTCCGGGTACGCGGTCTTGTAGTACGTGTCTCCCTCGAGGTAGTCCATCAGAAACCGCATGCCGTTCTCAAACGTGATGACCTTCGCGCCCAGCGGCAGAAGCTCCATCTCGCGGCGCGTCAAAAACCCGTCGGCCTCCGGCACGAACCCCGCGGCGAAGCGCGAAAACAGCTCCATCGACAGGCCCATTTTCGACGCGTCGATCTCGTCCTCGGCGGCGGTCGTCGCGCCGTAGCGTATCGCGTCGCCGAAGTCGTAGAGGGAGCTTCCCGGCATGACGGTGTCGAGGTCGATCACGCAGATCGCCTTTTCGCTCGCGTCGTCGAACAGCACGTTGCTGATCTTCGTGTCGTTGTGCGTGACCCTGAGCGGCAAATCGCGGCCGACGATCTCATGCGCGGCGTGGCGCCGGTCGAGGAAGAAGCGGATTTCGCCCCGGACGCCCTTCGCGCGCCCGGCCTTGTCCTCGTGCGCGGCGCGGGCGAACGCGTCGAAGCGCGAGGGCGTGTGGTGAAAGTTCGGGATCGTCTCCCCGAGCTCCGAGGCCGGGAAGTCCGCGAGCAATCTCTGAAACTCGCCGAACGCGCGGCCCGCCTCCTGAAAGTGCTCCGGCTTTTCGACGCGGTCGTACGCGCGCGCGTTTCCGACGTAGCGGTACGCGCGCCAGCTTCCGCCGCTTTCGTCGATAAACAGCGGCCGGCCGTCGAGCGCCCTCACGAACTCGAGCACGCGCCTCTCCGGCGACGCGCCCATCTCGACGAGCTTCCGGCGCAGGTGCTCCGTGACCTTCAGGATGTTGTCCATCACGACTTCGGGCTGCCGGAACACGTGGTTGTTGATCCGCTGCAATATGTACTCCCCGTCCGGGTCGCTGAACGTGAGCCTATACGTCCGGTTGATGTGCCCGGAGCGGACCTCCGAGGCGGAGGCGAATTTCCCCTCGAACCGGAAACGCTCCGCGACGGGGCGAATGTCGAAATCCTGCATACGCGGCCTCCGAATGTGTAGTACCACCCGAAAATCGTACCACCGGGGGCGGGAAAAGTCAATATCCCCGCGCTTTTGCTGTCGCCGTTCCTGAAAAGCCCTCCGCCGCGCTCGGCGGGGCGGGGTTCGTCCTGCTAGCGGGGGCCAAAAAACAGGCGGGAGCGGCCGCTGAAAGCAGCCGCCCCTTGTATTAGCTTCGTCCGTTAGCGGTTCTGCATCTGGCGCTCCTGCGCCTCGATCATCTTCTTGACCATATTGCCGCCGATGTGGCCGGCATCCTTGGAAGCGATGTCGCCGTTGTAGCCCTGCTTGAGGTTGATGCCAAGCTCGTTTGCCACTTCGTGCTTGAGGTTGTACATCGCCTGGCGCGCCTCGGGTACGTTGATCTGATTGCTGTTGCTGGGCATGTGGGTGTTCCTCCTTTCGATGGTTTCGTCGGTTATTGTCTGTTACTTGACCGTGTTGGAAGCCTGGCGCTGATAGTCCTCGATCATGCGCTTGACCATCATGCCGCCGACGGTTCCGTTGTCCTTGGAGCTCAGGTTGCCGTTGTAGCCCTTGGTCAGGTTGACACCCATCTCGTTGGCGATTTCGAACTTCATGTTCGAGAGCGCCTGCTTGGCCTCGGGCACGTTGATGCGGTTCGACGAGCTTGAGTTGCTGGCCATTGTTTTTCACCTCCCGTTCAAGTCTGAAACTATTTTGACCGAACGGGAGGCTTTTACGCTGGCAATATTCTACTGTAAAAATGAAGCATACAATCCAAATTTTGCGCGGTTCAGTTCAGCGCGACGGCGTCGAGCCGCTCCTGAAACACGCGCCGCGCGAGCGCCGCGACCGCGCGCGATTCGGCGGCCTCGGGGGACTTGAGCAGCCTGCGGGCCTCGTCGTGCGTGAGCTTGAGGAGCTGCGTGTCGCCCGCGAGCGCCGTGAGCCCGGTCGCGAGCATGCCCGACTGCCGCTCGCCGAACAGCTCTCCGGGGCCGCGGAGCTCCATGTCCTTTTCGGCGATCTTAAAGCCGTCGGCCGTCCTCGTGAGCAGCGTCAGCCGCTCGCTCGGCTCCGCGACCAAAAAGCACCAGGATTCGTACGGCCCGCGCCCGACGCGCCCGCGAAGCTGGTGCAATTGCGCGAGCCCGAACCGCTCGGCGTTTTCGACGACCATGGTGCTCGCGTTCGGCACGTTGACGCCGACCTCGACGACGGTCGTCGATACGAGCACGTCCGTCTCGCCCGCGCGGAATTTTTCAAGTGCCGCGTCCTTGTCCTTCGACTTCATCCGCCCGTGCACGAGCGACAGCCGGAGGTCCGGGAGCAGCTCCTTCAACTCCTCGAACAGCTCCTCCGCGCTCTTGGCCTCGACCGCCTCGCTCTCGGCGACGAGCGGGCAGATGACGTACGCCTGCCGGCCCTTCCGGACCTCCCGCCGGACGAAGCCGAACATGTCCTTTCGCTTCTCCTCCGGCACGATGCGCGTCTTGACGGGCGTGCGGCCCGGCGGCAGCTCGTCGAGTATCGACAGGTCGAGGTCGCCGTACAATATCAGGGAGAGCGTTCGCGGGATCGGCGTCGCGGACATCACGAGCACGTTCGGTCGGCCGCCCTTCTTGCCGAACGCCGTCCGCTGGCGCACGCCGAAGCGGTGCTGCTCGTCGGTGACGACGAGGCCGAGGTTTGCGTACTCGACGCCCTCGGTGATCAGGGCGTGCGTGCCGAACACCGCGTCCCACTCGCCTGCCGCGAGCGCCCGGTGCGCGGCCTCGTGCTGCTTTTTCGAAAGCGACCCGGTCAGGAGCCCGACCTTCATGCCCAGCGGCTCGAACAACTCGCGCGCGCCCGAAAAGTGCTGCTGCGCGAGCACCTCGGTCGGCGCCATCATCGCCGACTGGAAGCCGGATTTCCAAGCGAGGTAGATCGCGCCGAACGCGACCGCGGTCTTGCCGCTGCCGACGTCGCCCTGCAGAAGGCGGTTCATCGGGATGGGACGGTTGAGGTCACGGGCGATTTCGGACCAGACGTGCGCCTGCGCGGGCGTCATCTGG
>MWAC01000144.1 GCA_002068815.1 Firmicutes bacterium ADurb.Bin467
GTGCCCCCAGAGATAAGCCGTGTCCTCGTCCACCATCTCGACGTGACCGACCATGTACGGGCGGGACTTGTCGGTGCCCTTGAAGTACAGCAAATCGCCCGGGAGCAGATGCACGGTCGGATAGCGCTTGCCGTTGGCGAACTCAATCCACTCGAGGGTCGTATTGTTGTTGACCTGCGCGACGGTGTTCGAGCCGATCGCGAACACGTTTCGGCCGAACGTCGTGTACTTGATCGCGAGCATCGAGAGCGCCGCGATCCCGAGCCATATCCAGCCGAGCGCCGGGAAGCCCAAAATCGGCAGCGTCGAAAAATCGCGGAACGCGCGCGAGATGCCGGAGACCATCTGCGCGTTCGTAATGAGCATGATCGTCCCGCGCACGACGATCTGCAGGCCGAGCGTCGCGATGAACGGCGGCACCTTGCCGTCGAAGATGATGACGCCGTTGATGAGCCCGATCAAGGTCGTCGCGGCGACCGCGACGATGATCGACGCGGGGATCGACCACTTGAAGGCCAGTTGGTCGCTCATGAACATCGACGACAGCACGCCCGAAAGGCCGACGACCGCGCCGACGGACAGGTCGATGCCGCCGGACATGATGACAAAGGTCATGCCAATGGCGATGACGCCGTAGATCGCCGTCTGCCGGAACAGGTTCTGGATGTTGCCGATCGACAGGAATTTCTCGGTTCTGAGCCCGAGCAGTACGAACATGACCGCCAGGATAATCAGCAGCATCAGCGAGGTCGAGAGGCTGCGGGCTCTCTTTTCCGACGGGTTTCGCTCCATTGTGTTCACAATCCTTCACTCCTTCGGGATTCGTATCCGTCGTCCTTCAGGCCGGACGCCAGCCGGACGAGCTTCTCCTCGTCCATGCGGCCGTCCCTTGAGAACTCCGCGCGCGGCACATCCGCCATGATTCTTCCCTCCGACATCACCATCACGCGGTCGGAGAGCCCCATGACCTCCGGGAGATACGAGGAGATCACGACAATCGCCGCGCCCTGTTCAAGCAGATGCTCAAACAGCCGGTATATCTCGACCTTTGCGCCGACGTCCACGCCGACGGTCGGCTCGTCGAAGAGGAACACCTTGCTCTCGCAGGCGAGCCAGCGGCCGACGATGACCTTCTGCTGGTTTCCGCCGGAGAGGTTCTTGACCCTCTGGTAGATCGAGGGCGTCTTGATGCGTATGTCCTCGACGTACCGGTGCGCGCGGCTTCTCTCCTTGCGCAGGTTGATGAAGCCCCGCCTGCTGATCGCCGGGTAGGAGGCGATGTTGATGTTGAAGGAGACGTGCTGGTTCATGCACAGCCCCTGGCGCTTGCGGTCCTCGGTCAGGAACGCGATGCCGTGCTGAATCGAGCTCTTGGGGCTTGCGAGCCGGACGGGCTTTCCGTCGATCCATATCTCGCCTTCGTCGAACCGGTCCGCGCCGGTCACGCAGCGCATGACCTCGGTGCGCCCGGCGCCCATCAGCCCGTAAAAGCCCAGTATCTCGCCCTTGCGCACGTGGAACGACACGTCCTCAAACGCGCCGTGCCGGGAAAGCCCCTTCACCTCGAGCGCGGGTTCGCCCGGGAGCGGGTGGCCGATCGAGTACATGTCCTCGAGCTTGCGGCCGACCATCATCGAAATCAGCTGGTTTTCGTCGACCGCGCCGACCTCGACGGTATCTATGTACTGCCCGTCCTTCAAGACCGTCACCGTGTCGCAGATGCGGAAGATCTCCTCCATCCGATGCGAGATGTAGATGATGCCGCAGCCGTCCTCGCGCAGCCGCTTAATCAGCCGGAACAGCTCCTCGACCTCCTCGTTTGTCAGAAGCGCGGTCGGCTCGTCGAAGATGATCACGCGCGCCTTTTCGCGCAAAATCTTTCCGATCGCGACCATCTCCTGCATGCCGACGGTCAGCTTGCTCAATTGCTTCGCGGGGTCGATGTCGACGCCGATCTGGTGCAGCGACTCCTTCGTCTCCCGCTTGACGCGCGCCCAGTCGACGAACGCGCCCCTGCGCGGCAATTTCCCCAGGAAGAAGTTCTCGCCGACCGACAGGTGCGGCGCCATCATCACGTCCTGGTAGACGGCGCCGATGCCCCGGGCCTTCGCCTGCGCGGGGTTCGCGATCTCGCACTTCTCCCCGTTGATGTAGATCACGCCGCCCGGATCGGCCTGATGCGCGCCGGTCAGCACCTTGATCAAGGTCGATTTGCCCGCGCCGTTTTCCCCGACCAGCGCGTGCACCTCGCCCGCGCGCACGGTCATGTGCACGTTCGAGAGCGCCTTGACGCCCGGGAAGGTCTTCGAGATGTTCTCCAGTCTGACCAGTTCGTTGCCGTTGGTCTGCATCGGTCGGATCCCTCCTCCGTGGACATTGTTTCCGGGCCGCCCCGCATACAGCGAGTCGGCCCGATCCTTTGAAGCCGCATGAACCTACCCCGAAGCGCGAACCTCGGGCCGAGCCTCAGCGATTTCCGGAGCCGGGGGCGCCCCTTTCCGTGGCGGAGCGCCCCCAATGGAGCTGGATCAGTTGATCTTCAGAAGCATCGGGTTCAACAGGCCCTGGATCGCGTCGTCGTGGAAGTTCTCGATCGTGACGATCGTCGCTCCCGTGTCGACTTCCTTCGGGATCTCGTTGCCGTTGAACTTCTCCCAGGCGTAGTTGACGCCCTTGTAGCCCATGCCGTACGGGTCCTGCAGCACCAGCGCCTTCAGCGCGCCGCTCTCGATGCCCTCGATCTCCTCGGGGTCGGAGTCGAACGCGATGCCGACGATCTTGTCCTTGAGGCCCTGCTCGGTGATGACGCGGCAGACGCCGTCGCCGGTGACGTTGTTGCAGCCGAACAGCCCGATCAGGTCGTCGTTCGCGGTGATCATGTCCTCGGCCGCGGTGATGGACTTGACCATGTCGTTGTCGGTGAAGCGGGTCTCGAGAATCTCCACCTCGGGCGCGAGCTCGGCGAGCTTGTCGCGGAAGCCGGCCTCGCGGTTGATCAGCACCTGCACGCCGGCCATGGCGTTGACGAGGCCGACCTTGCCGACGGGCTTAATCCCCAGGGCCTCCCAGGACTTGACCATCTGCTCGGCCGCCAGGCCGCCGCCGATGTAGTTGTTCGTCGCCAGGAACGAGTCGTACACGTCCGCGTTGATGCGGTTGTCGATCGTGATGACGACGATGCCCTTCTCCTGCGCCTCCTCAAGCGCCGGGATCGTGGCGTCGGAAGACGTCGAGGCGATCACAATCGCGTCCGGAGCGGAGGAGACGACGTTCTCGAGGATCGAAACCTGCTCGTCGATGTCCGCCTCGGACGGCGGACCGTAGGTCGTGATCTTCACGCGGTCCGGGAACTCCTTGCCGTAGTTCTCCGCGCCGACGAGCACATACTGCCAGAAATCCGAGGTGGTGGCCTTGATGATGACCGCGACGTCGATGGGTTCGGCCAGCGCCGACGCCGGGATCGCCAGTGCCAGCACGAGCGCGAGGATCAGAGCCAATTTCTTCATGATAAGGTCCTCCTTTATTGTTTTTTCCTTTCGGAAAATGAATTCTTTCGAGAGACTCTATGGAACCGCTTCCACCTTCGCGATAAAAACAGAATTTTCAGCCTTCCGTTCGAATCGCTCCCCTGTCCATTCGTATCTCAGACCCCTCCGGCCGGGGCGAAGAGCCGGGCAAGAGCTTGCTCCGCGGCGCCTCCGACCGTCCCGTTCGTTCAAGCGGCAGTTCCGCCGCGCCTTTTTCCCGTTCCTCCGCGTCCCGGCGAACCGGGCGCGGGGCCAAATGGCGGCTTATCGCCGCGTCGCTCCCCCGCCCGTGCGCACCTCGGACCCCTCGAGCCTGAGCGACGAGCCGAGCACGAGCTTGCGCGGCGGGGCCTCGGGCCGCTCCATCCGCTCGAACAGCAGCTTGACCGCCTCCCTGCCCATCCGCGAGACGTCGCGGTCCAGGTAGCTGAACTTGAGCCCGAGCATCTCGAGCCCGTCGACGACGTCGAAGCCGATGTAGCCGATGTCCCGGGGGATATTGAACCCCCGCTCGAAGATCGCGCGGATGAAGCCGCGGCTGCTCAGGTTGTTGCTGACGAAGAAGGCCGACGGCCTGTCCGGCCGCTCGAGCATCCTGAGCGTCTCGCGGTAGGCCCCCTCCGCGGTGAACCGCGCGTGCAGCTCGTCCTCGGGCCGGAGCTTAAGCCCCGCGTCCTCGAGCGCCCGCAAAAACCCCGCGCGGCGCTGCCGGCCGATCGCAAGCCCCATGTCGCCCGCGACGATGCCGATCCTCCGGTGCCCGGCCTCGACCAGCGCGCGCGTGCTCGCGTACGCGCCCTCGTAGTTGTCGGTGAACACGCCGTCGAACCTCGCGCCGGCAAGCTCGCGGTCGAGCACGACGACGGCGTTCATCTGCGAGAGCATCCGGTGGACCTCCGCCTCGAGCGGATGGCCCTGGTAGTCGACCGCCGGCGTGTAGATCAGCCCGCGCAGCCGCTGTTCGAGCATCGCCCGGAGCACCTTGACGTCCTGCTCGGCCGAGTTCTCGGTGTTCGCGAGTATGATCGGCAGGTCGGTCCCCTGGCTGACGCCCTGGACGATGTTCCCGAAAAACGGGTTGTCCACCTCCGGGACGACGAGCCCGATCGAGCTCCCGACCCTCCGGGAAAGCGTCCGCGCCGCGGCGGACGGCGTATAGTCGAAGTCCCGGATCGCGTCCTCGACGCGCTCGCGCGTCTCCGCGCTCACGTACCCGCTTCCGTTCAGAACCCGGGAGACCGTGGCCTTGCCAACGCCCGCGCGCTTGGCGATGTCGGAGATCGTAACTTCTTTCACCGTTGCCCGCTTTCTTAACGATCCTGTCTGCCCAATCCAGCATCCGCGGCAGAATCTGTGGCATTTTGCCAACCGGCGGCGCCTTCGGTAACAATTGCATTATACACACCCGGCGGATGGATGTCAAGACGCCGCGCGCATTTTTGCCCCTGCGGAAAAATCTGGATGGCTTTATTCACCGTAATTCGCGCGGTAGAGCGCGAAAATCTCCTCCCGGGTCGGCATGGAGGGAGCGGTTCCATATCTGGTCACCGAAAGCGCGCCCGTGGCGTTTCCGAACCGAAGCGCCTCGAACAGATCCTTCCCCTCGGCGAGCGCCGCGGCGAAGCCGCCGTTGAACGCGTCGCCCGCGCCGGTCGTGTCGACGGCGTCGACCTCGAGCCGGCCGACGAGCTCGCTCCGCGCGCCGTCGGTCGCGAACGCGCCCATCGCGCCGAGCGTGATGACGACGTTTTTGACGCCCTTCTTCAGGAAGTGCTCCGCCGCGCGCCCGGCGTCCCCCTCGTTTTTCACCTCGACGCCGGTCAGGAGCTGCGCCTCGCTCTCGTTCGGCGTCACGACATCGACCATCGCGAGCGCCTCGTCGGGGATGCTCGCGGCCGGCGCGGGGTTGAGGACGACCAGCACGCCCGCATTGTGCGCGATCTCGATGACCTTGCACAGCGCGTCCAGGTTGATCTCCATCTGCAATAGCAGTATCTTCGCGCTCTCGATGACCGGACGGCTCCGCTCGATGTCCTCGTCCGTCACGTGCATGCACGCGGCCGGCACGACGACGATCTGGTTCTGGCCCGAGACCTCGTCGACCATGATCAGCGCGATGCCCGTCGCGTGCGCGTCGTCGATCAGCACGTGCTCGGTCGCGATGCCCTCGGCTCGGTAGAAGTCGAGCGCGACGCTCGCGAACGGGTCCTTCCCGAGCTTCGTGATCAGCTTCACGTCCGCGCCCGCCCTGTGCGCGGCGACCGCCTGATTCGAGCCCTTCCCGCCCGGGCCCATCTTGAACCACGAGCCGATGATCGTCTGCCCCGGCACCGGCAGACCCCTCTGCCTCGTCGTCAGGTCGACGACGAAGCTCCCAAACATTGCGACTCCCCTTTGCATGGCTCGCCCCTCCGGAAGGTTATTTGTACCGGTATTGTAGCACAGAATTTTCCGGCCATCAATCCCGCGCCGGGCGATTTTTCTCCCTCGAAAAGATCGCGCGAATCTTTCCGGCGTAGAACACGAGCACGGTCGGGACGAGCAGGAACAGTATCCTGCCGAGCACGGTGTTCGCAAACAGCGCGACCGCGCCGATGTAGCGGTTCACGCCGACGAGCCGCCCGTAGACCGCGGACACATCCGCCTCGGTCTTCATCACGTCCGGGATCGCGTCGTCGGGGTAGTTGTCAATGTCCAGCCCGA
>MWAC01000145.1 GCA_002068815.1 Firmicutes bacterium ADurb.Bin467
TAACGCGACGACGGAGTAGACGACCGTGACCGCCGCCATCAGCACGCAGTCTAGCCGCTTGAGGTTTAGCCTGTAGCCGCCCTCCTCCTCGGGCGCCGGGCGGGGGAGCGGCTCGGCGAGCGGCTTCGCCTGCCTGAGCACGCAGACGTCGAGCGCGACGTACCCGATCCACGCGGCGTTCAACACCGCGACGATCGAGAAGATGGTGTTCAGCCACTCCTCGGACGACTGCAGGTGGCCGTAGTTCGCCTCCGTCATGCCGCCCTGCAAAACCAGCGCCTGATTGAGGAACAGCGTCGCCGTCAGCGCGAGCAGCGAATACAGTATCCGCCGGTCGCGGCACTCGGCGTACGCGAGCGCGAGCAAAAGGAGCGCCGGGAACACGTACCGCTCGTGCATCATCGGCCCGAACGCGGTGATCAGCATGATGAGCAGCCCGCCGGTCAGGAACACCTTCTTTGCGTCCCTCGAGATTGCGAGCAGCGCGATGGAATAGATATATGAGAGCACGAACAGCGCCCACGGGAGCGCCGCCCACGCGCCGACGCTCGAGAGCGGCACCCAGTTGCCGCCCAAGATCGCGTACAGGTTGAACGTGTTGACGGTCATGTAGCGGTAGCCCTGGAACGTGTTCGAATAGAGGTTCCAAAGCCACCTCACCGGCTGCAGCGGGGAGAATCCGCCCCCGCCGCCGAGCGAGAACGGCAGCGCGACGAGATACATCAGAAGAAGCGCGAGGCCCGCTCCGGCGGCGGCGAGCAGCGCGTCGCGCAGGGCGCGCCTCGACGCGGCGACGCGCACGACGACCGCGGCGAGGCCGAGCGGCGCGAACAAGAGCGCCTGCGGCTTGATCAGCACCGCGACCGCGAACGCCGGCAGCGCCGTCAGGTACCGCCCGTTGAACAGCTCCAGCGCGCAGACGACGATCGCGAGCGTAAGCACCGCGTCGATCTGCCCCCACGCGGCGGAGTCGATGATCACCGCCGGGTTCAGCGCGTAGAACCCTCCGAGCAGCAGCGCCGCGACGTCGCCGAGCCGCTTTTGCGCGAACCGGTAGACGATCAAAGCGCCCAACAGGTCGCACGCGATCGGCGCGAGCTTCAAAAAAACGATGTGCGCGGCGGAGTTGTAGGCGATGCCGAACATCGAGCGGAAGAGCGCGACCGGGCCGAGCAAGAGCATGTAGCCCGGCGGGTAGTCGCAGAAGTAGTCCTCGGCGTAGAAGTTCAGCGGCCCCACGGACGCCATCCGCTCGGACCACGCCGAGAAGCAGCCGATGTCGGTGTTGTAGCCGCGCACCTTTGCCGCGATCAAAAGCCGAACGACGAGCGCGAGCGCGAGCACCGCGAGGAACAGCCACGCGGGGCGCCTCGGCGAACCGCCGCGGAACTTTCGCGCGAAGCCGATCACCGTCAGCACATACGCGAACAGGAACAGCAAAAGCGCCTCGGTGTGGCGCGCGGGGGCCGTATTTTCCGTCAGGTCGAGCGTCTCGGATTTGTCGCTTGAAAAGCCCGCGAACTCGAACACCGGCTCGCCGGCGGGCTCTTGGTCGAGCTTCACGAGCGAAAGGCCGTCGAAGAACGCGCGGCCGGTGTTCAGGTTGTCGTCGCCGTAGCCGCCGATGCGCGCGAACACGGTCAGCTTCGTCTGCTTGGGGCCCGTCCTTCCGACGATCGACAGCTCGGCCCAGTCGCCCCCGGTGTCGTAGAGCATGTCGGAGTAGGAAAACGTGTCCTTGACGGACAGGTTCGCGCCGTAGCCGTCCTCGCCGATGCCGTCCGCGAGGACCATCGCGGAAATCCTGTACAGCGCGTTCGGCTCGACCGCGACATCCTGCGCCCAGCGCGCGTCGTTCGGCTCGAAGTTCGTCACGCAAAGGCTGCTCCCGCCGGCGACGCCCGCCTCCACGGTCAGGCTCGAGACGCCCGCGTCCGTGAACCACATGTCGCGGTACCAGCCCGTGGGAAAGCCCGCGTCGCTCACCGCGTCGACCTCGCCGTTGACGAGCAGGTCGAGGCTTTCGGCCAACGAGGCGGGCACAATCGCGAGCGCGATCAGCAAAAGCAGCGGGACGATTCTGCGCATATCAGGAACTCCTACAGTGTTGTCAACTGTATCTTTTCCATACCGCACCGAGCGATTCCTCCAATGCGGTGTGGCGAAACGATGGTATTATTTTAAAAAGAGCCGCCGGATGCGTCGAACGCACCCTCAATATGACGGATCTTTCCATCCGCGAGTTCAACGATGTCGAAGCGAAGTTTTTCGTCGAGTATGCCGTGCTGCTGCGCGTAGCGGATTGCGGCGTCGAGTATCCGCCGCTTTTTCGCGTTCGTTACGGCCTCGGCGGGCGTGCCGAAGCGGTCGGACGAGCGGCTCTTGACCTCGACGAACGCGGTCACGTCCTGGCGCCTGGCGACGATGTCGATCTCGCCGCAGCCGAGGCGCACGTTCCGGTCGACGATCGTCCAGCCGTTCGCCTTCAGATGCTGGCAGGCCGCCGATTCCGCCCAAGAGCCGATTTCATGCCGGTTCACAGCGCGACGCCCTCCGTCCGGAAGTTCGAAATGAAGCTCCGCCGGTGCGCGGGACACGGTCCGTATTTGCGAAGCGCCGAAATGTGCTCCTCGGTTCCGTATCCCTTGTTGCGCTCGAAGCCATACTGGGGATATCGCTCGGCGAGCTTGACCATGTAGCGGTCGCGCTCGACCTTCGCGACGACGCTCGCCGCGGCGATCATGTAGGAGAGCGCGTCGCCGTGCACGATCGCGCGCGCCTCGCCGGGCAGGTGAAGCCCCTCGAGCGCGTCGATCAAAAACAGCCCGCTGAAGCCCGCCCCGGCCATTTCCATCGCGCGCCGCGTCGCGTTCAGTATGTTGATCTGGTCGATGACCTCCACGGGGATGAACGCCGTCTTTATGTAATCCGCCGCCGCGAGGAGCGAGGAGTACAGCGCCTCCCGCTGCTTCTCGCTCAATTTCTTCGAGTCGTCGACGCCCGGGATCAATTTGCACTCGGGGATCGACACGCACGCGGCGACGACCGGCCCGGCGAGCGGGCCCCGCCCGACCTCGTCGATGCCGGCGATCGGGCGGCCGTCCGCCCACAGCGCGCGCTCGAACTTCGTCAGGCGCAGGAGTTTTTCCGACGCGGTCTCGCGCATGCGCATGCTATACCTCCGCGCGCTCGAGCGTGATGTTTCCGACCTTGCCGGCGCGGAACTCGTCGAGCACGAGCGCGGCGGCGCGCTCGGTGTCGAACCGGCCGCCCGAGAGCAGCCACCCGCGCCCCCGGCACGCGGCCTCGAGCAGCTTCTCCGGGTGCTCGAATATATCGTCCGGGAGCTTGAACCGCGCGCGCACGAGCTCCGGCCGAAGCTCCATCAGCCTTTGAAGCAGCGACGCGGCGAGCTCCTCGGTGTCCAGAATCTGGTCGCGTACGGAGCCGAGGTACGCCAGCGACTTCGCGCGATCCTGGTTGTCGAGCCTGGGCGGGAGCATGCCCGGCGTGTCCATGAGCTCGAGATACGGCCCGATCTTGACCCACTGCTTCGCGCGCGTGACGCCCGGCCGGTCGGAGGTCTTTGCGACCGCCGAGCCGTTGATGCGGTTGATGAACGTCGATTTTCCGACGTTCGGGATGCCGACGACCATGAGCCGCACGGTCTTTTCGATGCCCCGGGCGCGCGCGCGCTCGACCGCGGGCAGCGTCGCCTCCTCGATCTTTGCAAGCATCTCCTTCACGCGGCCGCCGGTCGAGTTGAAGCGCATGGCCTCGGCGCCGCCCTTGCGGAAGTGCTCGAGCCAGCGCGAGGTCTCGCGGTCGTCGGCGAGGTCGGCCTTGTTGAGCACGAGAAGCCGCGCCTTCCCGCGGATAAGCGAGCGCAGATCCGTGTTCGACGTGGCGACCGGCGCGCGCGCGTCGACGAGCTCGATCACCGCGTCAACCGCGCGCAATTGCTCGGAGAGCATCCTCCGGGACTTGGCCATGTGGCCGGGATACCAGTTGATCGACGACGGCATTTTGCCCTCCAAACACAAAAAAAGCCGCAAACGCGGCTTTTCGGAGAATTACTTTTCCTTGACCTTGGCTGCCTTGCCGCTGAGCTCGCGCAGGTAGTACAGCTTCGCGCGGCGAACCTTACCCTGGCGGACCACCATAATGCGATCCAGGCGGGGGGAATGCAGCGGGAACGTGCGCTCGACGCCGACGCCGTAGGACGTGCGGCGGACGGTGAACGTCTCGCGGACGGAGCCGTTGCGGCGGGCGATGACGACGCCCTCGAACGCCTGCAGGCGCTCGCGGGAGCCCTCGACAACCTTTACAAACACGCGAACCGTGTCGCCGACGCGGAACGCGGGGATGTCTGTTCGGAGCTGGGCGCTCTCGATGGAACGGATGATCTCATTCATGGAACTGGGCCTCCTTCCTCTCAAGGGCGTTCATAACCGGCCTGCGGCAGCGGACCGCCCGATGTCACAAACCCGATTATACCACAGCGCCCGGCGCCTGACAAGCAATAAAGATGTAAAATTTCCAAGGAGGCCGCACTGCGGGGGATGCCGCACTGCGGCTATTCGGCAAATTCCGCCTTCAGCGCCTCGTACATCGCGTCGAACGGCGCCCTCTCGCCGGTCCAGAGCTCGAAGTTGCGCGCGCCCTGACAGGCGAGCATGCCGAGCCCGGTGACGGCCGTCGCGCCGCGGGACTTCGCCTCGTTGAGGAACGCCGTCCACTCGGGGTTGAACACGACGTCGGCTGCGACCATGCCCGGGGCGATGCCGGTGTAGTCGATGTCGGGCTTCTCGCCGGAGCCTAAGCCGACCGGCGTCGCGTTGACGAGTATGTCGCACGCGGGGATCGAAGCCGCTCCCTCCCACGGCAGGTATTCGGCGTCCGCGACGGTGTTGGTGACCTTAGGGATCTCGGTGA
>MWAC01000146.1 GCA_002068815.1 Firmicutes bacterium ADurb.Bin467
GACGAGCCGGCGGTCCGCCAATCGCTGAAGGCGCTCGAGGAAAGGCTCGGGCGGCCTGTCGCGATCGAGCTGAAGCCGCTCGAGAACTACTGCGCGGCGGAGGACTACCACCAGAGGTATCTCGACAAAAACCCGGGCGGCTATTGCCACATCCCCGCGGGGCTCATGCGCCGGGCGGCCGCGCGCGGGGGAGAATAAAAACACGATCTTTACTTGACATCCCGGGAAAGCTGTGGTAGAGTATGCCCCAATCCAACAGCGAATTGCGTGGAAGGGAACTACTACCCCGTTTGCCGGATGCACAGAGAGGGCCGGGCGCTGAGACGGCTCGTGAAGGCGGCTGGGGGAACTCATCCCGGAGCAGCAGGCGGAACGCCGGAGAGATCCGGCCACTATGCCGTGCCGGAGGCCCACCGTTACAGGGGACGCGATATCAGGGGCCATTCCCTCGTATCGTTCGAGAGTGCGCGTAGAGATACGCGAATTCAGGTGGTACCGCGAGGCGTTCAAGCCCTCGTCCTGACAGCAGGACGGGGGCTTTTTGCATCCGCCGGAGGGACTTCAACATCGAATTTGGGAGGGGAGCGACATGGAAAACAACCGGATCCTCATCTTCGACACGACGCTCAGGGACGGAGAGCAGACCCCCGGCGTGAACCTGAACCTGTCGGAAAAGCTCGAAATCGCGCGCCAGCTCGAGCTTCTCGGCGTCGACATCATCGAGGCGGGGTTCCCGGCGGCGTCGCCGGGCGATTTCGAGGCGGTGCGCGCGGTGTCGAAGAGCGTCGATTGCTCGGTCGCGGCGCTGTGCCGCTGCGTGCCGGCGGACATCGAAAGGGGCTGGGACGCGGTGCGCCTCGGCAAGAAGCCGCGCATACACGTGTTCCTGGCGACCAGCGAAATCCACATGAAGTACAAGCTGCGCATGGAGCCGGACGAGGTGTTCCGGCGCGCGGTCGAGGGCGTCAAGCTCGCGAGGACATTGTGCGAGGACGTCGAGTTCTCCTGCGAGGACGCGAGCCGCTCGGATCCGGCATTCCTCTACAAGGTGCTCGAGGCCGTGATCGACGCGGGCGCTTCGACCGTCAACATCCCGGACACGGTCGGCTACGCGATGCCCGCCGAGTACGGGCAGCTCGTGAAGGGCGTCATCGAAAACGTGCCGAATATCGGAAAGGCCGTCGTCAGCGTCCACTGCCACGACGACCTCGGCCTCGCGGTCGCGAACACGCTGTCGGCGATCCAGAACGGCGCGCGGCAGGTCGAGACGACGATCAACGGCCTCGGCGAGCGCGCCGGAAACTGCTCGATGGAGGAGGTCGTGATGGCGCTTCAGACGCGCTCGCAGCTCTACAACGTCGGGCACGGCATCGACACGACGAAGATCTACCGCACCAGCCAGCGCGTCGCGAAGTTCACGGGCGTGCCGGTCGCGATCAACAAGTCGATCGTCGGCGCGAACGCGTTCGCGCACGAGTCCGGCATCCACCAGCACGGCGTGCTCGCAAACCCGATGACCTACGAGATCATGACGCCGCAGTCCGTCGGCAAGACCGAGAGCACGATGGTGCTCGGAAAGCTGTCCGGACGGCACGCATTTGTTGACAAGCTGAAGGCCTTGGGGTACACTCTTTCCAAGGAGGAGATCGACGACGCGTTCGTTCGGTTCAAGGACCTGGCCGACCGCAAGAAGACGATCACCGAGGACGACCTCGAGGTGCTGATGAGCCAGAAGCTCGCAGACGTCCCCGCGACCTACCGGATGGACTCGTTCCAGATCCAGAGCGGCAACAAGATGCAGGCGATGGCGAGCGTGTCCCTCGTCAGCGGCTCCGGGACCGCGACCGAGGCCGCGACCGGCGACGGGCCGATCGACGCCGCGTACAACGCGGTGCAGCGCATCGTCGGCGGCCAGTGGCCGCTGGCCGCGTACGACATCAAGGCCGTCACCGAGGGCCGGGACGCGCTCGGCGAGGTGACCGTCCGCGTGAAGCACGGCGACCAGACCCATACAGGCCGCGGCCTCGCGAGCGACATCATCGAATCGTCGATACTCGCCTATATCAACGCCATCAACCGCGCGCTCGCCGCGGAAAAGGGCGCAACCGTGTGACTTTTGCCCGGAAAGGGGGGCGCAACGGTGGGAATGACCATGACGCAGAAGATACTCGCTGCAAAAGCCGGGCTCCGTGAGGTCTCGGAGGGGCAATTGATCGAGTGCGGGCTCGACCTCGTGTTCGGAAACGACATCACGGGCCCGGTGGCCATCGACGAGTTCTACAGAATGGGCGCGGACCGGGTGTTCGACGCCGCGCGGGTCGCGCTGATCCCCGACCACTTCACGCCGAACAAGGACATTTTGGCTGCGGGGCTCGCGAAGAAGCTCCGGGAGTTCGCGCGAACAATGGGCGCGCGCTACTTCGAGGTCGGCAGGGTCGGCATCGAGCACGCGCTGCTGCCGGAGATGGGGCTCATCAAGCCCGGCGACGCGGTCATCGGCGCGGACAGCCACACCTGCACGCACGGCGCGCTCGGCGCGTTCGCGACCGGCGTCGGCTCGACCGACATGGCCGCGGGCATGGCGACCGGCACCGCGTGGTTCAAGGTTCCGGAGGCGATCCGGGTCAACCTCAGGGGGAGGCTTCGGAGATACGCGTCGGGCAAGGACGTCGTATTGCACCTGATCGGGATGCTCGGCGTCGACGGCGCGCGCTACCAGTCGATCGAATTCGCCGGGAACGTCGCGGCGCTCTCGATGGACGACCGGTTCACGATCGCGAACATGGCGGTCGAGGCCGGCGCAAAGAACGCCATCTTCCCGGTCGACGAATCGACGCTTCAATACGTCGCGGAGCACGGCGGCGACCCCGGGGTTGCCTATCAGCCCGACCCGGACGCGCGCTACGGCCGCGAAATCGAGCTCGACCTCAGCGAGGTGCCGCTGACGGTCGCGTTCCCCCACCTTCCCGAAAACGCGCGCAGCATAGAGGGCGCGGAGAGGGAGCGCATCCAAATCGACCAGGTCGTCATCGGTTCCTGCACGAACGGGCGCATCTCGGACATGCGCGCCGCGGCGGAGATTCTGAAGGGGCGAACCGTCGCCGAGCACGTGCGCGCGATCGTGATTCCGGCGACGCAGGCGATCTGGAAGCAGTGCGTCGACGAGGGGCTGATGGACGTATTCGTCAACGCCGGAGCGGCGGTCTCGACGCCGACCTGCGGGCCGTGTCTCGGCGGGCACATGGGCGTATTGGCCGAGGGCGAGCGCTGCGTCTCGACGACGAACCGCAACTTTGTCGGCCGCATGGGGCATACAAAGAGCGAGGTCTACCTGGC
>MWAC01000147.1 GCA_002068815.1 Firmicutes bacterium ADurb.Bin467
CCTCCTTGAACTCGAGCGCGACGCTCGGCAGCTCCGTCTTGCCGCCCGCGTCCGCGTGGAACCACGCCTGCGGGAACTCGCCCTGATAGCTCATCACGAGGCCCTTCGTCTCCTCGACGGCCTTGCGGACGTTTTCATTGATGTTGACCTCGCTGTACGCCTGCGCCTCGCTGACGTCCGTGGAGATGTCCGCGCCCTCGTACTTCGAGTCCTTCGTCTCGATGAATTTCAGAACAAACGTGCGGGCGAGGATCGCCTGCGCCTTCAGCGCCTCCGCCGGCCAGTCGTTTTTCATCTCGCCCGCGAGCACGCCCATCACGTAGGTCTCCAGATCCATCTCGGAGACGGCCTTCGCCTCGGTGTCATAGACCTTCAGAATCGGCACGCCGCTCTCGTTCGTCTCGAGCTTTTCGGGGATTTTCGGCTTCACGACGTCCGCCTTGATCTCTTCCTCGTTCGCCACGTCGGTCTGCATGCAGCCGCAAAGCGCGAGCGCCACCGCGAGCACAAGCGCAAAAATCCAAATCTTCTTCCGCACGTTCATCATCCTCCTGCGGCTATTTTGAGCGCGCGGAGGCCGAACTATGCCCGCTGTGACAGCCATTCGGCTTTTTTGGAAATATCTCCCAAAGCTACTCGCCTTTTTTGATAAGAAGTCCCAGCGCGGCGATCGCGTCCAGCACGGTCTCCGCCGGGTGCGCGCGCACGCCGTCCGGGACGCGCACGCCGCGCAGGTTCGACTTCGGGAGGACGACGTCCTGAAAGCCGAGCCGCACGCACTCGCCGAGCCTGCGCTCCGCCTGCGGCACCGCGCGCACCTCGCCGGCGAGCCCGACCTCCCCCATCACCGCGAAGCCGGCGCCGATCGGCCGGCCGTGCAGCGACGACACGACCGCCATGCACAGCGCGAGGTCCGCCGCGGGCTCGGAGAGCGTCATGCCCCCGGCGATGTTGATGTACACGTCCTGGTCGAAGAGCCGGAGGCCGGCGCGCTTTTCGAGCACCGCGAGCAAAAGCGACAGCCTGCCCTGGTCGACGCCGCTCGCCATGCGGCGCGGGTTCCCGAGCGGCGTCCTCGAGACGAGCGCCTGCACGTCCGTCAGAAGCGGCCGCGAGCCCTCCATCGCGCACAGCACGACCGAGCCGCTCGCGTTGTGCGCGCGCTCGGACAAGAGCGCCTCGCTGGCGTTCAGGATTTCGGCCATGCCCTCGGAGGTCATCTCGAACATGCCGAGCTCGTTGACCGAGCCGAAGCGGTTCTTGACGGCGCGCAAAAGCCTGTAGTGGTTCTGCCGGTCGCCCTCGAAGTACAGCACCGCGTCGACCATGTGCTCGAGCACGCGCGGCCCGGCGATCGCGCCCTCCTTCGTCACGTGGCCGACGAGGAACACGCTCGTGCCCGCCTGCTTTGCGAGCCGGATCAGCTGCGCCGCGCTCTCGCGTACCTGCGACACGCTCCCCGGCGCAGACGCGAGTTCCGGCAAATACATCGTCTGGATCGAGTCTACGACCATGACGGAGGGTTTCAGCTCCTCCACGCGGCGCTCGACGGTCGTCATGTCGTTTTCGGAGAGCACGTACATGCCGGTCTCCGAAGCGCCGAGCCGGTTCGCGCGCAGCCGGACCTGCCGGGCGGACTCCTCGCCGGACACGTACAGCACTCGCCCGCCCGCACGGGCCATGTTCGCCAGCGCCTGCGTGAGCAGCGTCGATTTCCCGATGCCCGGGTCGCCGCCGACGAGCACGACCGAGCCGTCGACGACGCCGCCCCCGAGCACGCGATCGAGCTCGCCGATGCCCGACGGCCTGCGCTCCGCCGCGTCGTCGGGGATTTCGTCGATCCGGACCGCCGTCGCGCCCGCGCCCGGCGCGCGCTTCAGCTTCTTCTCCGGCGGATTCCCCTCGGGCGAGCGGACCTCCTCGACGAGCGTGTTCCAGTTCTCGCACTCCGGGCACCGCCCGAGCCACCGCCCGGTCTCATAGCCGCACTCGCTGCACACATATACGCTCTTGGCCTTTGCCACAAAAACTTCCTCCGTCTTGGGATTTTCAATTTGTATTATAGCATGTTTCCCGATGACTTGCCAGATATGCGATTTGGATTTATAATAGATGTATTCATTTCATTTGTCGGCGCGCCAATACCGTATACGGCCCGCCGACCCGCAATCCGCAGGCGGATTGCTAAACTTACCTTTATCGAAGGGGTAGTTCCATGCGCGATGACGAAATCCGTCCGACGATACCCGACGTCGGCAGCCGAAAAGACGAAGACGAGCTCTCGCTGTACGGGGACGAGCAGGACGCTCCCCTGCGCAGGCGGCGCCGCCCCAGCCGCCCCGCGAAGAAGAAAAAGAAGCGCGGGCGCCGGGCGGCGGCCAAAAAGAAGAGGAGGAAGCGGCGCTCGTTTTTCGAGTGGCTGTTTGCCGGCACGGCTCCGAGAAAGCGCACGAGCGGCTTGAGGCTGTTCGGGCGCGAGATCCATTTTTCGTTCTGGCCGACGTTCCTGATCGTCGCCGGGCTTCTGATCGTCAGCGTCGTGTTTTTGCAGAGCACGAACATCGCCGTCGACGAGCAAAAGGTCACGCTGGTCGGCCTCCCGGGAAACCTCGAGGGCTACCGGATACTGCACATCTCGGACCTCGCGGGCAAGCGGTTCGGCGATCAACAGGCGACGCTCTTGCGCGAGATCGGCACCCTCGACTACGACTGCGTGTTCTTCACCGGCGACATGGTCGGAAAGGGCGGCGATCCGGAGCCGTTCTACGAGCTGCTCGAGGGCATCCCCAGCCGCAAGCCCGTCTACTTCATCGCGGGCGACTCCGATCCCGGGCCGGTCCTGCAGACCACGCGCGCGATCACCGGCACGGTCGAGCAGATGGTGCTCGAGGATTGGATACTCGGCGCGACCGAGCGCGGCGCGATCTATGTCGACGCGCCGGTCAAGCTCGCGGTCGGCGACAGCAACATCTGGATCACGCCCGCGGAGATGCTGAACCTGAACGCGTCGGAGATGGTCGCCACCTGCAAGGCGCAGATGGAGCAGGAGCAGGAGGGCACGGTGCTCGGCCTGCAGGCGGACTACGACACGCTCCCCGCGACGACCTACCGCTTCCGGCGCGCGTCGCGGCTGCTCGACGCGGTCAACGAGATGTCCGAGATGGACGTGCACCTGTCGCTCGCGCACGAGCCGCCGTCCGACGCGTTTTTGAAGGCGTCCGCCTCGCACGACACGCCGGACGAGAAGTTCCTGACGCAGCCGTCGATCGTGTTCGCCGGGCACTACTGCGGCGGCGCGTGGCGGCTGCCGTTCCTGGGCGCGTTCTACATCCCCTCGACGACCGCCGACCGCCACGGCTGGTTCCCGGCGCAGGAGGACGTCAAGGGGCTGACCACCGTGAGCGAGACGCACCTGTACATTACGGCGGGGCTGTCGACGCCGGGCGCCGCGCCGGTCATGGGCTTTCGGATGCTCAACAGCCCGGAGATCTCGGTGATCGAGCTGACGGCGACGCTCCCGGAGAGCATGCTCGGGCGCTAGCGGCACAGGACGGGATTGCCATGATGTGGAAATATAACAGGCGGCGAACTTGACACCACACTTGGCCTTCGGCTACAATGGATCGAGGATTACTGAGGCAGGCTGGTGGTGCGATGTATGCTTTGATTGTCAACCCCGTCTCCGGAAACGGGCGCGG
>MWAC01000148.1 GCA_002068815.1 Firmicutes bacterium ADurb.Bin467
GCCGATGCGGAACAGCTTGTCCGGGAGCTCGATTTCCCGAAGCGCGTAGCAGCCAAAGAACGCGTCGTCCTCGATCCACTCCAACAATGCCGGGAATTTCACGCGCTCGAGCTCCGCGCAGCCCGTGAACGCCGAATCCGTGATGACGCGCACTTCGTCGGGGATGTCGATTTCTTTGAGGGAGATGCAGTCGCGAAACGCCATCTCCCGGATGCCGAGAAGCGTCTCCGGGAGCGACACGGATTCAAGCTCGAATTCGTCCGCAAAGACGCGCGCGTAGAGCACCTGCACGCCCTCGGGGACGACGACGGACGTGAAAGTCACCTCGCTCAGGAGCGACTCCTCGCCCGCCGGGTCGCCGATCGCGGTCACGGGGTAGCCGTCGATCTCGGCCGGGAAGCAGATGTCCGTCGAGGCGCCCCTGTAGCCGGTGATGGTCGCCGCGCCGTCCTCGACGATGTATTCATAGTCCTCCGGCACCGAGAAGCGCATGCCCATCTCCCGGCACGCGCGCTCGGCCTCCGAGCCCGCCCGGCCGTAGACGATCAATTTCTCCCGGCAGCCCTCGAACGCGGTCGGCGCGATCTCGGTCACGCTCGCGGGGATTTCGATGCTCCCGAGGCTCCCGCAGTTTCCGAACGCGAGCGCGCCGATCGACAAAAGCCCGTCCGGCAGGATCACCCTCTCGAGGTTGATGCAGCCGTAGAACGCCATGTCGCCGAGCGCGCGCACCTCCGGCCCGACGACGACGCTCTTCAAGCTCTCCGACTCGCGGAACGCGCCGTCGCCGACCTCGACGACGTAGACGCCTAACACGCGCTCCGGGATCGCGACCTCCTCGGCGACGCCGTCGTACGCGCTCATCAGCGCGCCGCGAAGCCCCCAGCGGTAGAACGCGCCGGTCAGGGACGGTATGCCGGTCGTCCGGTTGACCGCCGCGACCGCGGACATGCAGACCGCCGCCGCCGTGACGCCCGCGGACAATCTCACAAGCCTGCGCCTTTTCTTGATCTCCTCCGGCAGCGGCAGGTTGTAAAGCTCCGAGCGCAAAAGCTCCATGCTCTCGGTACGGCCCTTGACCTGCGGCGAGAGCCCGTGCAAGAGCGCGCGCTCCTGCCGGCGCGTCATCTTCACGCCCTTCATGCGCGGCGGCGCGAGCCTGTCGGACTTGAGCCTTTCGAGCGCGTCCTGCGGCGCCTCGCCGGTCAAAAGCCTGTACATCGTCGCGCACAGCGCGTACACGTCCGTCCAAGGGCCCTGCTCGCCGCGCGCGGTATATTGCTCGGCGGGCGCGTAGCCGTATTTCAGGATCACCGAGAGGCTGCGTCCGTCCGACCCGGGCATGTCGTCCGCCGCGCCGAAGTCGATCAGCCGTATGCGCCTGTCCTCGCCGACGAGCAGGTTGTCGGGGCTGATGTCGCGGTGCAGAAGCCCCATCCTGTGCACCTCCATCAGCGTCTCGGTCAGCGGCTTTATCAGCTGGAACAGCTCGTCCGCGCGGATGCCTCCCCGATCCCTCGCGTGCTCCGCGAGGCTCTTTCCGCGGATGAACTCCATCGCGATGTAGGCGGTGCCGTTCTCCTCGAAGCAGTCGACGACGGACACGATGCCCGGCGACGTGTTGAACATCGCGAGCATCCGCGCCTCGCGCAAAAACCGCTTCCTCCCGAGCTCGAACGCCGCCCGGCCCCTGTCGTCGGTCGGCGCGTCGAGGCTGAACGTCCTCTCCGCGTCGCGCGCCGCCTGCTGCTGGGGGAAGTACTCCTTGATCGCGACCGGCGCGTTCAAAACCGTGTCCCAGCCGCTGTACGTGATCCCGAAGCCGCCCTCGCCCAGCGCCATGCCGACGAGGTACCGGCGGTTTAAGATCGACTCCGGCGGCAGGTGCGAGAGCCTCGGCCGGTATTCCGCTTCGTCAAACCCGCAACAGGGGCAGACGCCCCCGGATTCGGATATCCTGAGGCATCGCATGCACAGCTTTTTTCCGTCGAGTTCCATCGGATCGCCCCCCCTGTTATACTATAGCGGATTGGAGTTCCGCTGTAAAGCCTCCGGCGAGCCCCCGCTCGATCGCGCGGAAGATCTTTTTCGGGAGAGTGCCCTGCTTCGCCATGCCGATGCCCGACGTCACCGCGAGCGGCCACAGCACGAACATCGAAACCGCCATCACGACGCCCTTGTCGGCCCACTTGCCGCCGCCGATCTCGACCGACACGTGGTCGCTTCCGACCGGCTCGATCTTGACCGAGGTCGCCTTGTCCATGCCGAGGAACTGCATCGCCTTGCCGCCGCGGCCGCGCCCCTGCAGGATCACCGCGCCGTCCTCGAGCCTGAGCACCTGCGTCTCCATGTTCTCCTGCCTCGTCAAAAAACCGTTCACGATGCCCGCCACCATCGCCACGCCCCTGCCGCCCTCGACCTTGTAGATGTTCGCCATGTTCTTATCCTCCTCAATTCGCTTTGTTGGGTGCATTGTACCGCGATTTCCCGATCGCGTGGTGGACACCGTGTCGACTTCGGTTTCGGTTGACGTTTTTCCATTTCGGACGTATAATTGCTATATGTTAGCAGAGGAAAGCGAGGGGGCCGCCGTGTTCACATCCCGCCTGAAGAGCGAGCGGACCGACGCGCTGGTCAAGGCGCTGATCGCCTTGGACAGCGAGGAGAACGTCTACCGGGTGCTCGAGGATTTGCTCACCATCCGCGAGGTCTCGGACCTGTCGCAGCGGCTGGAGGTCGCGTTTTTGCTCCGGGACGGCGCGACGTACGCCGAGATCGTCGAAAAGACCGGCGTGTCGACCGCGACGATCGGGCGCGTGAACCGCTGCCTTCACTACGGCGCGGGCGGCTACCAGCTGATCTTTGAAAAACTCGACAAGGAGAAATCATGATCGATCTCAACCAACTGAACCCCCAGCAGCGCCTCGCGGTCGAGACGACCGTCGGGCCGCTGCTCGTTCTTTCGGGCGCGGGCAGCGGAAAGACGCGCGTGCTCACCTATCGCGTCGCGCACCTGATCGAGATGGGCGTGCCCGCGTGGAAGATACTGGCGATCACATTCACGAACAAGGCCGCGAAGGAGATGGCCGAGCGCATCAACATCCTCGCGGGCGGGAGCGCGAAGGACGCGTGGGTGTCGACGTTTCACGCCTGCTGCGCGAAGATCCTCCGGCGCGACATCGAAAAGCTCGGCTACAAGCGCTCGTTCTCGATCTACGACGACGACGACCAATTGTCGGCGATCAAGGCCGCGCTCAAGGACATGGACCTCTCCGACAAGGAGTACCCCCCGCGGCAGGTGCGCGCCGCGATCTCCGACGCGAAGAACAAGCTGCTCTCGCCGGACGAGTGGCTCAAGGAGGAGGGCGGCGATTTCCGCAGCAAGAAGATCGCCGAGGCGTTCCGCCGCTACCAGGACGCGCTCCGGGGCAACAACGCGCTCGACTTCGACGATCTGCTCCTGAAGACGCTCGAGCTCTTTTCCGCGCACCTGCCGGTCCTGCAGTATTACCGCGACCGTTTCGACTACATTCTCGTCGACGAATACCAGGACACGAACGCCGCACAATATGAACTGGTGCACATGCTCGCGGGCGAGAAGCGCAACCTCTGCGTCGTCGGCGACGACGACCAGTCGATCTACGGCTGGCGCGGCGCGGACATACGCAATATCCTCGACTTCGAGAAGGACTACCCGGACGCGCGTGTCGTAAAGCTCGAGCGCAACTACCGCTCGACCGGAAATATCCTCGACGCCGCGAACCAGGTGATCGCGCACAACAAGGGGCGCAAGGAGAAGGCGCTCTGGACCGAGGCGCCCTCGGGCGAGAAATTGACGCTGTACCGCGCGCTCGACGAGCGGGACGAGGCCGCGTTCGTCGCGACGACGGCAAAGGCGGTCGCGGGGCGCGGGAAGGCGTCCGAGATCGCGGTGTTGTACCGGATGAACGCGCAGTCGCGCGTGCTCGAGGAGGCGTTCGTGCGCTCCGGCATCGCCTACCGCGTCTACGGCGGGCTCAAGTTCTACGACCGCAGGGAGGTCAAGGACCTGATCGCCTACATGCGCGCGCTCGTGAACCCGGACGACGACGTGTCGGTGCGCAGGATCATCAACGAGCCCCGGCGCGCGATCGGCGACGCGACGGTCGACATCCTGAACGAATACAGGCGGTTGAACGGCATGTCGCTGATGGGCGCGGCGCTATCGTCCGCGGACGTGCCGCTGCCCGCGCGCGCGGCGGGGGCGGTCAAGGGCTTCGCGGAATTGATGATCGACCTGACGGAGCTGCTCTACGCAAAAACGCCGTCGGAGTTCCTGGACGCCTTGATCGAAAAGACCGGGTACAAGAAGCAGTTCGAAGCCGACAAGACCGACGAGGGCGCGGAGCGGCTCCAAAACATCGACGAGCTGCGCGGCGCGGTCGTCGAGTTCGAGCGGCTGAACCCCGAGGGGACGGTCGCGGACTTCCTCGAAAACGTCGCGCTGATGACCGACCTCGATTCGATGGACGGGCGCTTAAACGCGGTCACGCTGATGACGCTGCACTCGGCGAAGGGGCTCGAGTTCGACTGCGTGTTCCTGGCCGGCATGGAGGAGGGCATCTTCCCGATCACGCGCGCGCTGTTCGACGACGACCAGCTCGAGGAGGAGCGCAGGCTCTGCTACGTCGGGCTGACGCGCGCCAGGAAGAAGCTGTTTCTGTCGCTCGCGCACAACCGCATGCTCTACAACGCCCGCAGCGCGAACGAGCCCTCGCGGTTTCTGACCGAGATTCCGCCGCGTCTGCTCGAGCGCGGGTTCGCGCCGAGCGTGCGCACGGTTCCGTCTCCGAGGCCGACGCCCGCCGCCCGGCCCGCTGCCAGACCCAATGCGCTCGGCATCCCGGGCGTCTCGAAGGGGTTTTCCGCCGCCCCGCAGCCCGCGGCGATCTTCCGGGCGGGCGACAAGGTCGCGCATCGCGCGTACGGGCGCGGCGACGTCGTCGAGGTCGTCGGCTCGGGCGACGACCAGCGCGTGCGCGTCAAGTTCGACGACGGCTCGGTGAGGCTCTTCGCGGCGAACGCCGCGCCGATCACAAGGATTTCGGGGTGATTGCATGGACATGCGCGAACTGGTGGACCGGCTGAACGAGCTCTCATACCAGTACTACACGCTCGGCAAGTCGGCCGTGCCGGACGCCGAGTGGGACCGTATGTACGACGAATTGCGGCGGATGGAGGATCTCTCGAGGCTCTGGAGCCTCGACAAGGCCCAGTCCGAGGGCCAGCTTCGCGAGTGGGCGGCGCGCGTCGGGAAGCTCGCGGGCGAGCCGACTTCGTTCGTCGTCGAGCACAAGTTCGACGGGCTGACGGTCAACCTGACGTATGAGGGCGGTCGGCTCGTCCACGCCGCGACGCGCGGAAACGGCGAGGTCGGCGAGGAAATCCTTTCGCAGGCGCTGACGGTGCGCTCGATCCCGCTGTCGATCCCGTTCCAAGGGCGGATGGAGGTGCACGGCGAGTGCTACATGCCGCTCTCCGCGTTCAACGCCTACAACAAGACCGCCGCGGAGCCCCTGAAGAACCCGCGGAACGCCGCCGCCGGCGCGCTTCGAAACCTCGACCCCGCCGTGACCGCGAGCCGGAGGCTCGACGCGCGGTTCTACGGGATCGGCTTTCTCGAGGGGGTTGCGCTCCGCGACCAGTGGGAGATGCTCGACTTCCTGCGCGAAAACCGCGTCCCCGTGCCGGACTGCGAGCGCAGGGCGGATACGATCGACGAGGCGCTCGCGCTCGTCCGCGAGATCGAGGAGAACCGCAGCGACCTCGACTACATGATCGACGGCGCGGTCGTCAAGATCACGGACTTTTCGCAGCGCGCGCGGCTCGGCAACACCGACAAGTTCCCGCGCTGGGCGATCGCCTACAAGTTCGAGGCCGAGGAGGCCGCCTCGACGCTCGAGCGCGTCGACTGGCAGCTCGGGCGCACGGGCAAGCTGACGCCGCTCGCGCACGTGAGCCCGGTCGAATTGGCCGGCGCGACGATACAGCGCGCGACGCTGAACAACTACGGCGACATCCTTAGGAAGCGCGTCCGCCTCGGCGCGAAGGTGTGGATACGGCGCTCGAACGACGTGATCCCCGAGATCATGGGCCGCGTCGACGAATATGTGCCGGGCGAAAGGGACATCGAAAAGCCGGCGTTCTGCCCGGCGTGCGGCTCCCCGCTCGTCGAGCGCGGCGCGCACCTATTCTGCGAAAACCGCGAGAACTGCCGCCCGCAGCTGATCATGCGGCTTTCGCACTTCGCAGGGCGCGACGCGATGGACATCGAGGGCTTTTCCGAAAAGACCGCCGGGCAGTTGGCCGACGCGGGGCTGCTGCACGAGCCCGCCGACCTCTATCGGCTCACGCGCGAGATGCTCGTGCCGCTCGAGCGGTTCGGCGACAAGAAGGCCGACAACCTGCTTTCGGCGATCGAAGCCAGCAAGCGCCGCGAGCTCGACCGGTTCGTGTTCGCGATCGGCATCCCGAACGTCGGCAAAAAGACCGCGCGAGACCTCGCCGAGCGGTTCGGCTCGCTGGATGCGCTGATGGAGGCCGACCGCGAGGCGCTGCTCACGATCGACGAGGTCGGGGACATCGTCGCGGACTCGATCGTCTCCTATTTCGCGGACGAGATGTATCTGAAGGAGCTGCGGGCGCTGCTGGACGTCGGCGCAATGCCTGTTTGGACCGCCCGGAAGAAGGGAAGCGCGCTTGCCGGCATGACGGTCGTCCTGACCGGCACGCTCCCGACGCTCTCGCGCAAGGACGCCGAGGCGCTGATCGAGGAGCACGGGGGCAAGGCCGCCGGCAGCGTCTCGAAGAACACGTCGCTCGTCGTCGCGGGCGAGGCCGCGGGGAGCAAGCTCGCGAAGGCGAACGAGCTCGGCGTGCGCGTCGTCAATGAGGCGGAGTTCTTGAAAATGCTCGAATAAACAAACGGCCGGTCCCGCTCGGGGAACCGGCCGCTCGCTACAGCAGAAAATTCAGAAGGATCACCAGCACCGCCCCGGGCAGCCCCAGAAACCCCACCGCGAGCGCGGTGAACGGATTGACCGCGACGGAAAAGCCGAACATGCCGCCGAACAGGTTCACGACCATCAGCACGACCGCGCCGAGCACGCCGCCGGCCGCGAGCCGCCACAGGAAGCGCATCGGCACGAGCAGCAGATACCCCACCAGGCACATCAGCGCCAGGCCGATCGAGAACGCGAGCACCATTTCCCACGGAATCCGCATCAAAACACCTCCGCACAGCGCATTGTATGCGGAGGTGTTCGGCATTACAACCCCTTATAAGAGCAGCATCGCGTCGCCGAACGAGAAGAAGCGGTAGCGTTCCTTGACGGCCTCTTCATAGGCCGCGAGCGTCCCCTCCCGCGTGTGGAACGCGCTCACGAGCATCACGAGCGTCGACTCCGGCAGGTGGAAGTTCGTGATCAGCGCGTCGACGAGCCGGAACTTGTAGCCGGGCGTGATGAAGATGTCCGTCCAGCCGCTGCCCGGTTGGAGCTTTCCGTCCCGCGCGGCGCTCTCGAGCGTGCGGACGCTGGTCGTGCCGACCGCGAACACGCGAGCGCCGGACGCCCTCGCCCCGTTGACCGCGCGCGCGGCGGCCTCGGTGACCTCGTAGTACTCGGCGTGCATGCGGTGGTCCTCGACGTCCTCGGCCTTGACCGGTCGAAACGTGCCGAGGCCGACGTGCAGCAATATCGGCACGACTGCCACGCCCTTTTCGCGGATTTTTTGGAGCAGCTCCGGCGTGAAGTGCAGCCCCGCGGTCGGCGCGGCGGCGGAGCCGTCCTGCCGCGCGTAGACGGTCTGGTAGCGGTCGCGGTTTTCGAGCTTCTCGTGGATGTACGGCGGCAGCGGCATCTCGCCCAATTCGTCGAGCAGCGCCTCGAGCGTGCCCTCGCAGAAAAACTCGACGATCCGCCCGCCGGCGTCGGTCGCCTCGAGCATCTTCGCGACGAGCTTCCCGCCGCCGAACGACGCCTGCGCGCCGGGCCTCAATTTCTTCCCCGGGCGCACGAGCGCCTCCCACTTCTTCGGGCCCAGTTGCTTCAAGAGAAGAACCTCGCACGCGCCGCCGCCGGCCCGCTCGCCGATCAGCCGCGCGGGGATCACCTTCGTATCGTTGACGACGAGCGCGTCGCCGGGGCGCAGGTAGTCGAGTATGTCGTAGAAATGCCGGTGCTCGAGCGCGCCGGTCGCGCGGTGCACGACCAGCATGCGGCTCAAGTCGCGCGGCTCGATCGGCGTCTGCGCGATCAGCTCCTCCGGAAGCGCATAAAAAAAGTCACTCGTCTTCATGTCCGATCAGCTTCAAAAGCCCTTCCACCAGATATTCGATGTTCTTCTCGTCGAGCACGGTGTCCCTTCGCGTGTGGATTCTGCCGAGCGCGTAGCCGAGGAATTTCGTCTTATGGAGCGCCGCGACCGCGACCGACTTCGGGAAGCCGAACTGGTCGGACGGGTACAGCGCGCTCCCGGCGCGCACGTGCAGCGGCGAGAACCCGTTTTCGCCCCGGAATATGTCCTTTGTGCGCGTATACAGCGCCTCGTCCTCGCGGTATGGGCGGCTCGCGGCGAACAGCATGTGCTTGCCGTCGCCGACGCAGTCGAGGTTGATCATGGCCTTGTCTCTGAGCACCTTCTTGTACTTTTTCCGGAACAGCGCCGAGCCGATCAGCCCCAATTCCTCGTTGTCGAACAGCACGACCGCGACGCGCCGGCGCTGCTTCGGCGTCATGCGCTCGAGGAGCGTCAGAAGCACCGCGACGCCGGAGGTGTTGTCGTTCATCGTGCTCGGATTCGCGGGCCCGGCGATCATCCAGATAATAAGCGCCGCGACCGCGATGCGGAAGACCGCGGAGACGGCGACGGGCCCCGCGCCGAGCAATCTCGCGATGCCGGCCGGAACGAGCGCGGCGGCGCACAGGGCCGCGTAGATCAGCAGTTGAAAGGCGACCGACGCCGTCCAGTTGAGCGGCGCGACGAAGTTCGGAAACGGAAGCTCCGCGCAGGTGTCGTAGTGCGCGCCGAGGATGAACTCGGCGGTGCGCACGTTCCCAAAGACGAGATTCGCGTTTGGGATCAGCCCCTTCGCGCGCTCCTCGCGAAAAAACACGCCCTTCTCGCGAAGCGCCGCCTTGACCATTTCGCGGAACGCCTGCTTGCGTTTTTGCCCCTTGCGAACCATGTGTTCGCGGACGACCTTCGTGCAGAGCTCCGTCATAGCTCCATCCTTAGCTGCGGGTCGTCCGGCTTCGAGGGCGGCGGCGTGAGCCCCAGGTGCTCGTACGCGCCCGGCGCGGCGACGCGGCCCCTCGGCGTGCGCATGAGGAAGCCCAATTGCAGAAAGTACGGCTCGTACACGTCCTCGATCGTCGTCGCGTCCTCGCCGGTCGCGGCCGCGAGCGTGTCGAGCCCGACCGGGCCGCCGCCGAACTTCTCGATCAACGTGCGCAGCATCGTGCGGTCGGTGTGGTCGAGCCCGAGCTCGTCGATCTCGAGCATCTTCAACGCGTCCTGCGCGACGGCGAGGTTGATCCTGCCGCCGGCCTCGACCTCGGCGAAGTCGCGCACGCGGCGGATCAGCCGGTTCGCGATGCGGGGCGTCCCGCGCGAGCGGCTCGCGATCTCGAGCGCGCCCTCGCGGTCGCAGTCGATCCGGAGGATGCGCGCCGAGCGCAGCACGATGGTCGAGAGCTCCTCGGGCGTGTAGAGCTCGAGCCGGAAGTTGATGCCGAACCGGTCGCGCAAGGGAGACGTCAGCATGCCCGCGCGCGTCGTCGCGCCGATCAAGGTGAATTTTGGCAAATCGAGCCGTATCGAGCGCGCGGACGGGCCCTTGCCGATCATGATGTCGAGCGCGAAGTCCTCCATCGCGGGGTAGAGCACCTCCTCGACGGGGTGGCTGAGCCGATGGATTTCGTCGATGAACAGCACGTCGCCCGCGTTCAGGTTCGTCAGGATCGACGCGAGGTCGCCCGGGCGCTCAATCGCGGGGCCGCTGGTGATGCGTATGCTGTGCCCCATCTCCTGCGCGATGATGCCCGCGAGCGTCGTCTTTCCGAGCCCCGGAGGGCCGTACAGCAGCAGATGGTCCAGCGGCTCGCGCCTTGCGACGGCCGCCTGCATGTAGACGCTCAGGCTCTTCTTGAGCTT
>MWAC01000149.1 GCA_002068815.1 Firmicutes bacterium ADurb.Bin467
CCATGACGATCCTCAAGATCGTGGACGGCAAGTTCGAGATGGCGAATCTGTCGGACTTCAGGATCAAGTGACAAAAGGGGCGGGAAAATGTTCGAACTCACGGGCAAAAAGGCGATCGTAACCGGCGCGACGCGCGGCATGGGGCTGGCGATTGCGGAGGGCTACCTCCGGCAGGGTGCCGAGGTCGCCATCACCGGCACGTCCGACAGGGTATTCGGCGTCGCGGAGGAGCTTTCCAAGAAGACCGGCGGCATTTGCCACGGCGTGGTCGCGGATTTTCGGACGCGCGAGGGGACCGCTTCGGCGTTTGACGCCTGCGTCGAAACGCTCGGGGGCGAGCTGGACATACTGGTCAACAACGCCGGCATCCAGCGCAACCACAAAGCCGAGGAGTTTACGTTCGAGTCCTGGGACGACGTCATCCGCGTGAACCTCGAGGCCGTGTTCGCGTTCAGCCAGCGCGCCGGGCGGATCATGCTCAAACGGGGAAAGGGGCGCATCATCAACATGGCCTCGCTTTTGAGCATCTTCGGCGGGCGCCAGTGCACCGCCTACGCGGCGGCCAAGGGCGGCGTGACGCAGATGACGAAGGCGATGTCCAACGAGTGGGGAGGCCGCGGCATCACGGTAAACGCCATCGCGCCGGGCTACATGAACACCGACATGAACAAGGCATTCTGCGCGGACCTCGGCCGGAGCGGGCACCTGCTCGCGCGCATCCCGGTGGGGCGGTGGGGGGAGGAGGACGACGTCGTGGCCGCGGCGGTGTTCTTCGCCTCCGACGAGGCCGCGTACGTGTCGGGCACGATGCTCCCGGTCGACGGAGGGTTCACGGCCTGGTAATCAACAAAGGATCACGGCGCCTCGCGGCACCGTGATCCTTCGGAAAATGCTCTATTCGTCGCGTATGTACACGGGGATGTCGTAGATGTCGTCGCGCAGCACCTTTGCCGCGGCCTTGAAGTCGCGCGCGCGCAGGCAGTCCGCGAGGCGGTCGTGGTACTCGTTGATGTCGCTCTCGAACGTGTGCGTGCGCTGGGAGAGCAGGTTCTTTCTCCGGTAGAGCTGGGGATAGGCGCGGTACTGCATCGTCAGCGCGCGCTCGAGCACCTCGACCGAGTACTGGTTTCCCGCGAAGGACAGAAGCATCGTGTGGAAGTTGATGTTGTTGCGCCACATCGTGCGGAGGTTCGGCTCCTCGGTTCGCATCTGCCGGACGTTCTGCTCGTTTTGCCGGACGATCCGCTCGAGCATCTCGTCGCAATAGGCCTCGCAGCAGAGCTTGAACGACTGCACCTCGATGAACGCGCGAAGCTGCGCGATGTCCCGCATGTTCTGCTCCGTGATGCGCACGATCTCGTACCCGTAGCGCGGGATGGAGCGCAGTATCTTCTCGTTGCACAGCGCGACGAGCGCGTCCCGGATCGGCGAGCGGCTGACCTGGTATTTGTCGATCAGGAACTTCTCGTTGAACACGAAGTCGATCGGGTATACGCCGTCGATCAGGTCCTCGAGTATGCTGTCGTAGATCTGCTCCTTGATGTTCTTCACCGAATCTCCTCCTGCCGCCGCGCCTGCGCAGATAATATCATTGATTTTTCTTGGATATTATCAGATTCCTTCCTTATTATATAACGGCGGCCGCGATCTGTCAACAATCGCGGCCAAAATCGGCATTTTTGTGGAAAATATCCAAACAGGCGGAGCGGCGCGGCGCAGCGGAAAAGGGCCTGCTGTGCCGCGCCGTCAGTCCGCGGCCTTGTCGGCGGAGTATTTCTCCCGGAACGCCTGATACCGCTCTTCCCAGATGGCGACGTCCCGGGGCTCGTATTCCCGGAGCATCGCGCTCTCGCGGACGATCTGCCGGCCCTGCTCGACGGAGGAGATCGCGCCGGACGCGATCATCTGGACGAGTATGTTGCCGATGGCCGTGCCGTCCGCCGGGCCCGCGAGCACCGGGCGGCCGATGGCGTTCGCGGCGAACTGGCAGGCCACCGCGTCCCGCGCCCCGCCGCCGACGACGTGCAGCCGTCGGAAGTGCCTGGCCAGGAGCCGCTCGAGCGTTTCGAGCGCGTCGCGGTACTTGAAGGCGAGCGCCTCGTACGCGGTGCGGAAGAACTCCCCCGGGGTCTCGGGCGCGCGCTCCCCGGCGTTCAGCGCCGCCTCGCGCACGGTTTTCCGCATCTCGCCGGGAGCGAAAAAGCGCGGGTCGTCGACGTCGATCGCGCACAGAAACGGCTCCGCCGCGAGCGCGAGCGCCTCGATTCGGCCGTAGTCGAACACCTTGCCCTCGAGCGCGAAGTCCCTTTGCAGCTGCTGCAGTATCCACCCGCCCATGACGTTTTTGAGTATCCGGTGGTGGCCGGGGAAGCCTCCCTCGTTCGCGATGTTGTGGCGATAGCCGTATTCCGAAATGACCGGCGCATCCGCCTCGGTGCCGACCAGCGCCCATGTGCCGCTCGAGAGGATCGCCGAATCCGGGCCCGCCGGCGCGGCGAGGAACGCGGAGGCCGTGTCGTGCTCGCAGACGGAAACGCAGTCGATCGGCCCGATGCCGTTTTCGGCGCGGACCCGCGGAGCGATGCTGCCGGCGACGGTCCCGGGCATGGCGAGCGGCGCGAACAGGCGCTCGGGGAAGCCGATCGCGTCGAGTATTTCGGGAATCCATTTTTTGGTGTTCAGGTCGAGCATCTGCGTCTCCGCCGCGAGCGTGTACTCCGTCGCGCGGCTGCCCGTCAGGAAAAACACCAGCAGGTCCGGCAGCATCAGCAGGTTTTCCGCGTGCTCGAAGAAGAACCGCTGGCCGTTTTCGACCATCGCGGCGAGCTGCATGTAGGTGTTGAACGGCGCGAGCTGGTTGCCGGTGTGCATGTAGAGCTCCCTCGGCGGAATCCGAGCGTAGATCGCCCTCTCGTGCCGAAGCGTTCGCGGGTCGCGGTAGCAGCGCACGGGCATGAGCAGCTCCCCGCGCGCATCGACGAAGCTGAAGTCGTTGTTGAAGCCGTCGACGCCGACCGAGCGGATTTCGGCCTCGCGGCACGCCTTCGAAAGACCCTCAAGGAAATTCGCCCAGATTCCGGGGAAATCCCAATACAGGCCGTCGCCCATGCGCACGATGCCGTTCTTGAAGCCGTGCACGGGCCGGACGGACAGCCGCCGCCCGTCGAACTCGCCGAGGGCCATCTTGCCGCTGCTCGCGCCGAGGTCAAACGCCAGGTATCGCACGGCTAATCCTCCGGCGGCACGACGAAAGCCTTTGAGAGATTGCAGAAGGCGTCCGCCTCGATGCGCTCGAGCATCGAGTACGCGCCGAACAGGTCCGGCCCGGACACGACGACGCCGTGCTTCGGGAGGATCATGCCCAGCGGCTTGCGCTCGGCGAGCTCGCGGCGCTCGTCGAAGTATTTGTACACGTTTTCGGCGAGCTCGCGCGTGTACGCCTTCGTCCAGGGGATGCACTCGACATAGCCGCGGCCCATCGTCGCCTCGGTGACGTTCGGGATCGGCTGTGCGAACGCGACGAACGGCATGCAGTAGAACGGGTGCGCGTGTATCGTCGCGCCGATGTTTCGGAACCCGGACAGCAGCAGGATGTGCATGTCGGTCTCCCGGGAGAGCTTTCCCGCGCCCTCGAGTATGTTCTCCCGAGAATCGATCAGCAGCATGTCCTCCGGGTGAAGCCGGCAGTGCTTCCGCTCCGACATCAGCGAAGGCGTGACGAGAATGCGGTCCTCGCCGACGCGCACGGCGAAATTGCCCCCGGCGGCGTTCGTCAGCCGGCGCTCCCACATGTCGCGCGCGATCTCGCACATCTGCTCCCGGATTTCCGCATACATGAGACGCATACACTCTTCCCTCCGACCCTAAATTCTCCGGATTTCGACGCGCTGCTCGAGCTCCTTTGCGCGCGCCGCGTCAAAGCCGACGGACAGCGGCGATTCCGCGCAGGCGGCCGAGCACGCGGTCGCGTAGCGCAGGATCGCCTCCGTCTCCATGCCCTTTTTGTAT
>MWAC01000150.1 GCA_002068815.1 Firmicutes bacterium ADurb.Bin467
AAACCCGAGCGCCGTGACGATGCGGTTCACCGCGCCGCCGTAGTCGAACAGCACGAGCCAGATCAGAAGCATCGCGGACGAGGGCATCAGGTACGGCATCAGCACGCTGTTGCGGAAAAACGCGCCGCCGGGCTTCAGGCGGTTCAGGAGAACCGACACGCCGAACGACAGCGCCCACACGAGCGGCGTGCAGATCGCCGACAGCAAAAGCGTGTTCTTGAGGCCCAGCAGAAACATCTGGTTCTTCCAGATGTTTCTGTAATTGTCGAGCCAGACGAACGCGTTTTTGTAGCTGCCGTCGGTCAGGCTGTACCAGACGCCGCCGACGAACGGCACGATGTAGAAGAGCGTCAGGCCGAGAAGGCCCGGCAAAAGGTAGATGAGCACTGCGCGCTTGCGGGTAAACACGGACTTCCTCCCTCGCCTCCCCCGCAGGACCGGCTTCGCCGGTCCTGCGGGGGCGCTGTCAATCGGGCTATTGCCCCTCGAGCATCATCATCTGCAGCTTCTTGTCGATGTTCTTGATGAACGCGTCGGCGTCGATCTGCCCGTCGGTGAACTGGGACACCAGCGTGTAGAACTCCTGGGCGTTGTCGCGGCCGAGGCCCAGATACGGCGTGATCTTGAGCCTGTCCGCGTACGTCCTGTACTGCGCGATGCTCTCGGCGCTCGCCGCGTACTTGTAGTTGTCCTCGTATTCCTTGCGGTAGCCCTCGTACTCCGTGACCATGTCCTCGTAGGCCTTTTTATCGTCCTCGGGCGCCGCTTCGAGCTGCGCCTTCGCGGTCGCGATCATGTCGTCGTAGCTCTTCAAGGTCGTGTCGTAGTACGGGTCGAGCACCGGCTCGTTTTCGGTCGGCAAAATGTGAATCCTGAGCACGTCGTCGAGCGAGTTCGCGATCTCCTCGACGAACGCGATCGCGTCCTCCCGGTGCTCGGAGAACGGGTTCACAAACACGACGCACAATTCGCCCATGATCGCGGGCTCGACGTCCTCCGAGAGCGCGAGCAAGAGCGGCTTCTGGTCGCTCGTGAGCGCGTACGTGCGGGCGCTGATGTCCGCGTAGCCGCTGAACAGCGTCGCGCCCATGCCGCCGTCCGCGCGCACGGCGTACACCTTTGTCGAGGCCTCCTCGTCGTCCTCGGGGAGTCCCAGCGCGTCGAAGTCGATCGCGAGATAGGCGTCCATCAGCGCGCGGAACAGGGGCGTATCGAACTTGAACTCGTTCCCCGGCTGGCCGATAAAGACCATGTAGTCCTGCAGCATGTTCGAGAACAGGTCGCGCTTGAGCATTTCCTTCGAGTAGTACGGCTCGAAGAGCGACACGTCCGGATAGTCCTTGAGGCGCTCGGTGAGCGGCTCGAGCATCTCGTAGAGCTCGATCCAGGTCGTCGGGATGTCCTCCTCGGTCAGCCCGATCTTTTCGAACGCCTTCGGGCTGTAGCCGCGGCTGTTGAAGTAGAGTTCGATCGGCAGCGCGACGATCTCGCCGTCCTTGACGCACCAGTCCTTGAACGCCGGGTAGATGTTGTTTACGACGGAGGCGATCGTTTCGCTCCCGGTCAGTTCCGCCATGTACCCGCGCGTGAACACCGCGCTGTACTCGGCGGAGGAGGCGTAGAGGCAGTAGACGTCGACCGACGGCGAGCGGTTCATCATCGCCTGGACCACGTCCTCGACCTGCTGCGTCAAAACGACCTCGATGTCGCCGTGCTTGTTCGTGAACGCGTAGTACGCGCTGTCGACCGACTGGTTGTACTGGTTCTGGACCTTGAGCCGCTTCTCGGCGCGGAGCGTCGGGTCGGTGTTGCGGCGGACGACCGTCTCGTAGTTCGACGCGATGAACAGCCCGTCCTCGGTCAAGATCGGCGCGCTCTGCGAGTACGAATCGAGCGGCATGTCCGAGACCGCCTGATTCGTGGACGGGTCCATGCCCTCGATCCTGTACAGCTCGCCGTTCATGATGTAGTAGAGCGCGTCCAATTTCTCGCTGTAGACCATGCTGCCGGAACTCGAATAGCCGACGGTCGGGATCGTGATAAGATCCTCGGCCTCCTCCGACTCGGGATCGACCGACGCGACCATGACGGTGACGCCCTCGCTCCCCCAGCGGCTGCGCATCGAAAGCAGCTTCCCGTCGCGGTACGCGCACAGGCAGTTTATGTATTCCTCGCTGTCGATCTCGAGGTCGATTTCCCGGCCGGTGCCGTCCTCGAGGTCGTAGACCATAATCATCGTGCCGCCGCTGTTGCCGTAGGTGATGAAATACATCAGCCCGTCGACGACGAACGGCTGCTGGCACTGGCGCACGTAGGAATAGTCGTTCTCCTCCTCGAGCATGTCCTCCCAGTCGAGCTCGAGCGCGACCTCCCCGCGGGCCGTGCCGTCCTCGCCGAGCGCGATCTTCCGGAGATTCGCGCCGATGAGCTCCGTCTCCCCTTCCCCGGTCTCCGCGTCCTCGACGATCCAGCGCGTCTCGACGCACAGCGCGAGCAGCTGCCCGTCGTGTACGATCAGCGCCTGCCGGTCGATGTTCGCGCCCTCGGAGGGCTGAAAGCTCTCCTCGTCCCACGCGTAGAGCGCGGGTTTGTCGGCGCCGGGGGCCAGCACGAACAGCGCGTTGTAGGAGAGTATGTAGAGCGTATCGTCCAGATAGGCCATGCTGCGCACGCCGCCGTCGTAGCCCTCGTCGCCGCGGCGCAAAAGCGTCGCGTCGCCGGGCGCCGCGAGCGCGGAGAGGGGAACCATCGCGACAATCAGCGCGATCAGAAGCGAAAGAAGTCTCTTCATTTTTTGCTATCTCCTTGAAATTGTGCTATGCGCCCTCGTCCGGGATTTCCTCCTCGGGAGCGGGCTCGTCCTGCGCGTACACGAGCACCGTCATGCCCAGCCGCACGCTGTCGTCCGGTTCGAACGCGATGTAGGCTGTGTAGCTCGGCTCGCTCTCGCCCTCCGCCTGCGCGCTGACGTAGGAAATCCCGGTCACGGTTCCGGAGAAGCGCGTCTCGCGGTTGTTGTCCCAGTTGAACTCGATCGCAACCGGCATGCCCTCCGCGATCGAGCCGAGGTCGGACTCGCGCACCTTGATCTCGATCTGCGTCGAGGCGTCCGGGTAGACCGCGATGATCTTCCCGCCCTTCTCGACCGCGCCGCCCGCCGCCGCGTCGACGGACGCGACGATGCCGCTCACGGCGGCCAC
>MWAC01000151.1 GCA_002068815.1 Firmicutes bacterium ADurb.Bin467
GGAGATCGTCGCCGCGGTCTCGCCGTTGATGATGGCGATCGCGGCGGAGCCGGCGATGCCGACGTTCGACGCGCCGACGCCCGAGATCGCGGACGTCGAGAACAGGTTTCCGACGCCGTCGAGCTCGCCGGGGTTGCCGAACTTGACGTTCAGCGCGGCGACGACCATATCGCGTATGCGCTGTATCGCGACGCGCCCGGTCAGCCCGTACTGCGCGGCGAGCTCCTCGAACTTCGCCTTCCCGCCGCCGGTGAACAGGCTCAGCAGGAAGTCCGGGTCGGTCAGCTTTGCGACGAACGCGTCGACGACGCTCTCGGCGAGCGCGCCGCCCACCGCGCCCGCGGTGTCGAGCTTCTCGTCCTTGAACTGCGCGACGAGCATGTCGAGCACGAGCTTCGAGACGGCCGCCTTGTCGTCCGCGCCGAGCTTTGCGTACTCCGCCGCGAACGCCGGGTCGGTTGCGAGCAGCTCCTCGAGGCTCGACTTGCCCTTTGCGGACAACAGGGCGTTGAGCAGCAGGTTCCTGCCCTGCACGTCGGCGAAGAACTTCATGAGGCTCGCGAAGATCTCCTCGACGGTCTTCTTTTGCTGAGCCTCGAGTATGTCGGCCTTGACCGTCAAGGACTTCGCGCGGACGGACGCCGCGCCCATATAGGCGGTGTTTTTGTAGCGGACGTAGTTGATCGCGACGCCGACGCCGACGCCGGTCGTCGAGTTCGTCGCGCTCGCGCTCGCGCAGATGACCGCGTCGGTGTCGACAAGCGAGGTCACCTTGACGTCGCCGGTCGCTGTGACCGCCACGCCGTCGCCGATTTCGGCGCTCGAGGTGTTCTTCTGGATGTTCAGCGCAAGCGCCGCCGCGACCTGTATGCTCCCCTCGTTCGTCTGCGCCTTCGGGCGGCCGTTCGCCGCGGCGGTGACGGTGTCGGTGTTCACGTTCTTCGTGTTGATCTTCTCCGACATGTCCTTGGCCGTCTGCGTGTTCTTGTCGGCCAGCTTGTCGGCCTCGCCCTCGTTGAACAGCGCGCGCATGTCGTCGCCGTTCTCGTCGAGCGGGAGGTCGCCGTCCTTGCCGTTCTTGATCGCGTTGTCGTAGTCGTCCTGCGTGCCGGCGGGCGGGTTTGCAGGCATCTGGCCCGGAGGCGCGTTCGGGCTGGGCGCGGGCGCCGCGCCCTTCGCGCTCGCGAGCACCTTCTGCGTAAAGCGGCTGATCGACGACGCATCGACGGCCACGCTCGCGGCCGCCGCGCCGCGCATGAGCGACGCCTCGGCGGAGTCGTTGAGTATCGCGACGCCGAACGCGCCGCCGAAGCCCACGCCGGTCCCGACCGCGGCCGCGTCCACCTGCATCTTGCGGGTGACGCTCGAATTGGCGGCGACCTTGAGGTCCCCCGCGAGGTTCAGGCCCTGCGTGGATGTTCCGAGATACGCCTTGGCGTACACGCCGCCGACAGAGAGCGCCAGCACCGGCACGATCGCCTTGCCGCCGGCCGCTCCCGCGCCCGCCTCGACGTGCTCGGTGCCCGTATACTTCGCGCTGACGAGCGCGGACTGCAGCGCGGCGGCTCCGAAGTTCACGCCGTCCTCGATCTCGGCCGTCACGTCGATGCCGACGAGCGCGACCGCGATGCCCGCGCCGATGCCCTTCGAATCCGACGTCGAGCTGTTCGCGGGCGCGAGCGGTATCGTGATGCCGCCGACCGAGAAGCTGTTGCGCGCGCGCTTGCCGGACGCGTCGCCGACGGTTACGTAGCTGCCGCGGCCGGAGGAGCTCGACTGCACGGAGCCGCCGCCGATCGCGTAGGTCGCGCCCTTGCCGATCAGCGAGCTGTTGACGGTCTTGACCAGGTGCACGGCGATCGCGCCGGCGAGCCCGAACTCCGCCGTCTCCGGCACGTGGCCGGCCTTGACGACGTCCGAGGCGGCGGTGAAGCCCATGTCCGCGTCGACCTTGAGCCCGTTCGCCGCGATCGAACCCTTCAATATCTCCGCGGCGTTGTCGTGGTTGAACACGTGCACGCCGATCGCGACGCCGAACGCCTTCTTCGGGGCGTCCTCGGGGGTTCCGCCGCCGGGCAGCAGCGGCGGCGTCTTGTAGAGCGAGCCGTCCGCGCGCATGTTCGAGGCCGTCTCGCCGCGCTCAAGGTGCTCGCGCGCGACGACCGCGCCGCTGGTGTTGATCCTGGCCGCGTTGTTGTTCTCGATGTACCCGAGCGCGAGCGCGCCCATGAACTGCTTCGAGGACTGCTCCGGCTCCGCGGGCTTGACCGCGTTCTTGAGCGTGTCCTGCATGCTCGCGCCGGTCACGATGTTCTTCAGCGTCCCCGTGATGTTGAGCTTGACGCCCAGCAGCTTCTGGACGAAGCCCATCGCCTTCGTCGCGGAGACCTTGCCCTCGGCGTCCTTGTCGGAGGGGATGCACACGGAGATCGTGTCCGCATAGACGCGCGAGGTCGAGTCGAGCCGCAGCTCGCCCCCCAGCGCCTTCACGCTCGCGCTGTCGAGGATTTCGACCGAGGTGTCATTGTCGACGAAGCCCGCCGCGATGAATACGCCGGACTGCGCCTTGACGTTCAGTATGTTCGGCGGCTTGCCCGCCGAGACCGCGGAGGAGCGGACGTAGCTGTTCGCGACGAGGTGGGCGCTTGTGTCCGCCTCGATCCGCGCGCTGTCCCGGACGGTGACGCGGGTGTCGATCGCCGCGACCGCGAGCGCGATCGCGAACTTCAGGCTCCCGCCGGGGGCCTCCGCGTACACGCGCGTATCGGACAGCGCGTCGAGCACGGCGCCCGCGCCGGCGTCGATCTTCGCGCTGCCGGACACGGTCACGGTCGAGCTTCCCACGGCGATGCCGACGGCGAGCGGCACGACGACCTTCAGCATGCCGTTCGTCGCCTCGATGTCGATCTTGAGCTCGCTCGCCGCGCGGATCGAACCCCCGGCGACGAGCTGCCCCCGAACGTCGACGACGGCGTTGCCGATCTTCAAAATAAACGGATCGAAATCGATCGGCACTATGTCCGGGATCGGCATAAAGCCCTTGTCGAGCTTCAGGCTCGCGAGCACGTCGATCGCCTCGGCGGCGACGATCCTGCCAAGCGCCGAAATCTCGATCTTCCGCTCGCTCTTCGCCTCGTAGAGGCCCACTCCGACGGACAGATCGTCCTCCGAGGTGTCGTCGTCGACGATTTGGAGCTCTCCCCCGACGACCACGTCGTCGGTGCCGACCGCGTGCACGAGCACGTTTTTGCCGGTCACGCCGCCGGTGATCTCGATGTGGCCGCCCAGGATCACGACGTTCAGGCCGGGCGCGGCGAGCTTCATGATCTCGATGCGGCCCGCCTCGTCCGCGGCCTCGGCGATGATGTTCGTGAGCAGCACGCCGCCCGCGGGAATCGTCAGCGCGGATTCAAAGTCGACCGTGCGG
>MWAC01000152.1 GCA_002068815.1 Firmicutes bacterium ADurb.Bin467
TGTGCTGTTTTCATGCGTTTCCCTAAATTCAAAGAAGGGGAGTGAAGCCGATGGATTTTGAGAGAATTCAGATGCGCCTCGACAAGCTGCTCGCGGAAAACCGCAAGGGGGAGCTTCGCGGCGCGCTTTCGATGCTCAACGAAGTCGACATCGCCGAGTACATGGGGGGGCTGGACAACGAGAAGATGCTCGTGGTCTTCCGGCTGCTCCCCAAGGACATCGCGGCGGATGTGTTCGCCTATATGGACACCGACCAGCGCCAGCGCGTGATCGAGGCGATGGACGACAACGAGGCGATGCGCCTGGTCGACGACATGTTCATCGACGACGCGGTCGACTTCCTCGAGGAACTGCCCGCGGGCGTCGTCAAGCGCATGCTCAAGGGCTGCGACGAGAAGAAGCGCGCGCTGATCAACCAATTCCTGCGCTACCCGGAGAACAGCGCCGGCTCGATCATGACGATCGAGTACATGGAGCTGCGCATCGGCACGACCGTCGGCGAGGCGATGACCGAAATCCGGCGCGAGGGCGTCGACAAGGAGACGATCTACACGCTCTACGTGCTCGACCCGCAGAGGAAGCTCCTGGGCACCGTGCCGCTTCGAAAGCTGCTGCTCGCGAAGGACGACACGCTCGTCGACCAATTGATGAACACGCAGTTCGTCTGCGTCCACACGACCGACGACCAGGAGGTCGTCGCCGACACCGTGCGCAAGTACGACCTGATCTCGATCCCCGTCGTCGACCACGAGGAGCGGATGATCGGCATCATCACGATCGACGACATCGTCGACGTCATCGAGGAGGAGAACACCGAGGACTTCGAGAAGATGGCCGCGATGATCCCGTCCGAGGACGAGTATCTCAAGACCGGCGTGTTCCGGCTCGCGGGCAACCGCTTCATATGGCTGCTGATCCTGATGGTCTCGGCGATATTCACCGGCATGATCATCACGCACTACGAGGACCTCCTGAAGAACTCCGCGGCGACCTTCGGCGTGGTGCTGACCGCGTGCATACCGATGCTGATGGGCGCGGGCGGCAACTGCGGCGCGCAGGCGTCGACGCTCACGATCCGCGGCCTCGCGCTCGGCGAGATCGCGACGCGCGACATCTACAAGCTCCTGTGGAAGGAGGCGCGCGTCGGCTCGATCGTCGGCTTCGCGCTGTCGCTTCTGAACTTCGGGCTCTACAGGATCCTCTACCGGCAGCCGGTGAGCGTCGCGGCGACGATCTCGGCGGCGCTGTTCCTGACGGTGCTTCTCGCGAAGGCGCTCGGCTGCGCGCTGCCGCTCGCCGCGAAGTCTGTCCGGCTCGACCCGGCGCTGATGGCGAGCCCGCTGATCACGACGATTGTCGACGCCTGTTCGCTCCTGATCCTGTTTACGATCGCGACGAACGTGCTGAGCCTGTGAGGGGGAGCGAATGAAGGAAGTGCTCGGCTGCCTCCGGCGCGCGGACCAGGACTTTTCTTTGATCGAATCCGGCGACCACGTGGCCGTCGGCGTGTCCGGCGGAAAGGACAGCCTGCTGCTCTTGCACGCGCTCGCGCTCTACCGGCTGTTCTCGAAAAAGCCGTATACGCTGACGGCCGTCACGCTGACGATGGGCCTCGAGCCGTTCGACCTCTCGGGCATTCGGGCGCTCTGCGAGCGGCTCGAGGTTCCCTATGTCGTCCGCGAGACGCGGATCGGCAAGGTGATCTTCGAGGATCGCAAGGAGAAAAACCCCTGCGCGCTGTGCGCGAAGATGCGGCGCGGCGCGCTTAGCGACCTCTGCCGCGAGATCGGCGCGAACAAGGTCGCGCTCGGCCACCACCGCGACGACGCGATCGAGACGCTGTTTCTGTCGATGTTCTACGAGGGCCGCATACACACGTTCCAACCGGTGACGCACCTCACGCGCTCGGGGCTCACGCAGATTCGCCCGCTGATCTACCTCCCCGAAAAGCACATCATCCACATGGCGAAGAAGCTCGAGCTTCCCGTCGTCCCGTCCCCCTGCCCCGCGAACGGCCGCACGAAGCGCCAGGACATGAAGAACCTTCTGACCGACATCTGCCGAAAGATTCCCAACGCCCGCGAGCTGCTGCTCTCCGCGCTTCAAAATGAGGCGCAGTACGGGCTGTGGGAGAAACAGAAGCGATAGGGAGGGATTTTTGTGCGGAGAACGCTCGCCGCGTGCCTGATCCTGACGGTTGTCCTTGCATCCCCCGCTCTCGCCGCGGGCCGGCGCTTCGTCATCGGGGACGCCTACGGCTGCGAGGTGCCCGTCGACGAGGAGGGGGTTTTGTATACGCCAGAGGGGGTGTACAGGTACATCCGCTCGATCGCGCAGGGCGCGTGCGAGCCGGAGGAGGAGATGTTCCTCGCTTGGCGGCTCGCCTTTTCGCGGCCGGACATGGACGCCCCGCTGCTTCTTCCGGACGCCTTCGGGCAAACTGTCGTGGAATTGGACTCACACAGGGTCAGCTCCGGTTCGCGACGGGCATCCCCGCCAATGCCGGCTTTTCCCACGATCGGTACGGCGTGATCGACGAAACCGGCGCGAAAATTCTGCCGATCGCGTACGACGGTGTCGAATACGCCGGGGACGGAAAATATCGCGTTGAACTGGACGACAGATATGGCGTCATCGACGAGACCGGTGTCGAGATTCTGCCGGTGCAGCACGACCGGCTGACCAGCCTCGGGGGCGGGCTTTTCGAGGCGCGGCTCGGGGACAGGCACGGCATACTCGACATCGACGGCAACCGGCGGATTTCGTTCAGCGATTACGAAGTGCTCGTCGACTGAATCAAAAAATTCCTTCCGGAGACCTGCCGGAAGGAATTTGTTTAAATCGCGAGGCGCCTTTGAAGTACTTTTCCCAGCGCGAACGCGAGCGCGACGGACGCCATGTCCTTCACCACGAACGGCCAGACGCCCGCCCAGAGCGCGGCGCCGAGCGCGAGGCCGGTCACCTTCATCAGCCACGCGGTTCCGAGCAGATAGACCGCCGCGAGCCCGGGAAGCCCCGACCACCACCTGCGCAGCCCCGTCAGCGCCGCGAGCGCGAGGAAGCCGACCAGAAAGCCGCCCGTCGGCCCGACGAAGTACGCGAAGCCGCTCATCCAGCCGGCGAACACCGGGAGTCCGGCGAGCCCGAGCAGCAGGTAGATTCCGACCGCGATCAGGCCGTCTAAAGGCCCCAGCAGCGCGCCCGCGAGCGCGACGACGAAGGTCTGCAGCGTGATCGGCACCGTGCCGATGTCGAGCTTCAGCGGCGCGACGAGGCACAGAACCGCCGAGAGCATCGCGAGCCGCGTGAGCCGCTTGGCCGATAGCCTCATCCGCGGAACCTCCCGAGCATCGCCTTCGGGAGCGCGCAGCACAGCGGGATCAGCACGAGCCCGCCCGCGACCATCGCGCCGCCCTGCACGCAGTTTCCGACGAATGACGCGACCGCGGCCTCGGCGCCATAGAGCAGCGTGTCGGTCAGGAAGTACGCGCCGACCATGAACGCGGCGGTCAGTACGAGCACGAGCAGGTTCCGGACGGAGAACCGCCGGGTGACGATCCACTTGCCGAGCGCGTAGCCCATCAAGCCCTTGATCACGAGCGTGAACGGCGCGTAGACCGGGTAGCCCGCGAGCAGATCGGCGAGCCCCGAACCGACCGCCGCCGGCAGCGCCGCGAACGGGCCGAGCACGAGCGAGGAGAGCAGGATTCCGAGGTCGCCCAGGTGCGCGTACCCCTTCAGCATGACGACGGGCAGGCGCACGTACGCCGTCAGGAGCGCGATCATCGCGGCGAACAGACCCCCGTAGGCGAGGCGGAGCGTGGTTGCGTTGCGGTTCATGTCGACCCCTCCATCCCATTCCGGTATTGTGCGAATCCCGCATGGATGTTTTCCATCCGTATTATATCTGCAATTTGTTTCGTCTAGACATGCGGTTTTGAAAAGTTATTGCATTCGCGCCAAAACCCGGCTATAATATGCCCATGAAGAAGGCGCTGCACGAAAGACTCAACATCTTCAAGGTCTCCCAATATGCGATCGTCGCGAACGCCGCGCAGATGCTCTTCGCGCTGGGCCTGTTTGCGTACGCGCTGTTCGGCTACGGATTTCACCTCTCGGGCACGGCCGAGCAGTTCCTCGTGGGCGTCGTCGCGCTGATTGTGATCTGGGGCGCGGCGCTCGACATACGCGACGCGCTGAACGCCCGCAAGATCTCCGCGCAGAGCGAGATGCTCGCGGAGGCCTACGGCCAGCTCGAGGACCTGAACGCGACGCTGCGCGCGCAGCGGCACGACTTCATGAACCACCTGCAGGTCGTGTTCGGGCTCGTCGAGATGGGCGAGTACGGCGAGGCGCAGGACTACATCGAGCGCGTGTACGGCGACATACAGCTCGTCGGCCGGGCGCTCAAGACCGCGAGCCCCGCCGTCAACGCGCTGCTCGCGGCGAAGATGGCCGACTGCGAGGAGAAGGGGATCGACATGGAGGTCGTCATCCGCTCCGCGTGGCACGGCATGCCCGTCGCCGGCTGGGAGATGTGCCGGATACTCGGAAACCTGATCGACAACGCCGTCGACGCGATGGAGGACAGGTCGCGCCCTGTGCGCAAGCTGCTCGTCGAAATCGGCGAGGATTTGCACGACTACCGGTTCTCCGTGGCGAACACCGGGCCGGAAATCCCCGAGCACGTCCGCGCGACGATCTTCGAGCGCGGCTTCACGACGAAGCACGCCGGGCGGGGGATGGGGCTCTCGATCGTTCGGGAAATCCTCGGCGAGCACGGCGGGGACATCTGCGTGGCCTCCGACGAAGCGGGCACCTCGTTTTCCGGGCGGATTCCGAA
>MWAC01000153.1 GCA_002068815.1 Firmicutes bacterium ADurb.Bin467
TTCAAGCACAACTTTTGCCTTGAATTCCGAAGAAAAGTTCCGACGCTGAGCCATGGTTTTGCTCTTAACCTCCCCCCTGTTTTCTGTCCGATTTTAGGGGGCCATTATATCTATCAGACAACTGAAACAGGACGCTTCTCTTTCAACCGCTCTTTCCAGTCTTGTCTGCGCTCAGTTCCTTGAATTCACGGATCTTTTCCATTATGACAGCCAACTGCAACGGGCCGACGGAACCTCTCGGGATCAGATCGCACACCTTGTCGCGCGACAGCTTGATCACCCTGTCAACCTGCACGAAGGAGTCCACGCTCAATCCGTTGAACTGGTCGCGTTTTATGCAGACATCCCACCGTCTACCCTTGTTCCGAGACGTGATCTTGGTGACGATTAGCGTTGCTCCTCCGTCGTCCGACAAGACCAAAGCCGGGCGTCGCTTGGAGGCGTTTTCCTCCTCGAAGGGAAAAACAACCTCGACGACGGTCCCGGCTTCATACTTTCGCAAGCAGCTCCTCCCAGTCCATGTCACTCAACGGCTCCCCGACCGACATCCAGAGGGCGTCCTCGTCCTCGTCGCACATCTCCGTCTGTTGAAGCTCGGCATCGAAAAAAGCCTTCAAGGACTCGTGGGAAACAACACGGTTGGAGTATCGGCCCTCATAAGCATCCCGCCAAGGCGCCTCTCCGTGGGTCGTGACTGCAAGCGAGATACCGCTCATGCAGCCCTTTTCACGAACAACAAGTCGTGCTATCGAAGCATCGGCGCCGTCGACATCATGCTCGTCACCGATGACGCGCAAAGGGATGCTTCCTCCCCCGTACTTCTTGTATTCCCGGTACACGGATGGAACAACGGGCCCGTACTGCCAAGCCTCGATCTCCTCGTCAAACATCGGACGCCCCGTCAAAGCAAGAGAATAACCCTGGCAGTAGTACAAGAGTTTTTGCAGCTTCATCGGAGTAACGTCGAACTCCTCCTCCGCGACATTCTCCATCTGTTCCTTGAAAAGAAAGAGCAGATAACGCGCAAGCTCGCCGACATCCGTCATCAGACCCGCCTCCTTTCGGTAAAAGAAATTTCGAGTCATTAGTTAATTATACCATTCAAACGGCAACCCTCTCCGTCATCTCTAGGCGGCTACCCTATTTGTCATCCCGAGCGAATGCGAGGGATCTTACTCCGAGGTAGCACCCACCTAGGGTCCCTCGTCGCTGCGCTCCTCGGGACGACAATACGGTCATCCCGAGCGAATGCGAGGGATCTTACTCCGAGGTAGCACCCGCCTAGGGTCCCTCGTCGCTGCGCTCCTCGGGACGACAATATCCGCTATGCTCCTCGGGACGACAATATCCGCTGCGCTCCTCGGGACGACAATATACGCCGCACTCCTCGGGACGACAATTTCCGCCCCAACTCACACTTGCTCCAGCAGCTCCTTCAGCCTGTCGAAGAAGCGCTCCCTGGAGAAGAGCTCCTCGTAGCCGCGGCGGGCGTTTTTGGCCATTCGCATGTGCGAGTCGCGGTCGGCGGCGAAGCGGCGGATCGCGGCGGCCAGGCCGCGCCAGTCCTCCGCCGGGACGCACAGGCCGCAGTCGCGGCGCTCCACCAGTTCCCTCGTCTCGCCGTCTATCGCGCCGATTATCGGCCTCCCGGCGGCGAGGTATGACTGCACCTTGCCCGGCAGGGTCCATGAGATCGCCTCGTTGCGCTTCAGGGTCACCAGCATGGCGTCGGCTCGGGCGTAGAAGCGCGGCATCTCCTCCAGCGGGCGGCGGCCGTGGAAGGTCGTGTTCGACGCGCCCAGCTCCGCCGCCAGCGCGCGACAGCGTTCAAGCGCCGACCCCTCGCCGACGATTTGGAAGCGCACGCGCGGGTCGCTCGACAGCTCCGCGGCCGCTCGGATTATCGTGTCGACGCTCTGCATCTCGCCCACGTTCCCCGCGAAGACCAGGTCGATCCCCTCTCCGGGGGCCTTCGGCGGCACGTCGTCGAACAGCCCCTCCGCGTAGACCGGGAGATAGCGCACAGGGACGTCCACCCCCAGCGTGTCGCGGAAATATCGCTCGAACATCATCGAGCTGGCGAAGATAACGTCCGCGCTTGCGTAGATGCGGCGGCTCAGGCGCAGCAGGGCGGCGTAGGCGGCACCTCCCGGCCTGATCCCGGCGGATGCGGCGCTCTCCGGCCACAGGTCGAAGCAGTAGAGGGCAAGCGGCAGCCCGGCGCGGCGCTTCATCAGCATCGCCGGCAGGGCCATAGTCACCGGGGAGAGCTGGTAGACCAGCACCAGGTCGAAATCCGGCTTCATAAACAGCGCGCGCAGGCATGAGGACGCGGCGAACGTCAGGTAGTTCAGCGCAAGGCGGAGCTTCCCGCTGCCCCGGCCGAGCAGCCACGAGCGGATCACGCGCACGCCCTCGATGGTCTCGCGCCTGTTGCGAAACCAGCGGTAGCGCGGCTCCACGCGGCCACCCGGGTAGTTCGGCAGGCCGGTCAGCACCGTCACGTCGTGGCCGCGCCGGACGAGCTCGAAGCAGACGTCGTTGACGCGGAACTGCTCGGGGTGGAAGTACTGGCAGACGACGAGCAGCTTCATTCGAGGAGGCCGCCTCCGTCGGACGAGCTTGCGTCGCCGCGCTGTCCGCAGGTCGGCTTTCCAACCCCGGCATCGACGTGCTGCTTATGCGGCGAGTCTTCGGCGCCGCCGCCCGGGCGCGTGCCGCAAATTTCACCGACCGCGCCGCTTGCGTCGTCTGAACGGTTTTCGCGCTGTCCGCAGGCTTCCGCGCCGCGCCGACTCGCCCTCGACTCCAGGTACTCGCGCACCTCGCCGGCGATCCCCTCCTCGAACGACACCGGCGAGTAGCCGAAATCCCGCGCCGCGTCGCCCCAGTCGAACGCCTTGTCCTCCTGCATCCGCAGCACCTGCTCCACCGTGATGATCGGCCGTCTCGTCAGCGCATTGTAGAGCCGCGCACCGAGGATCGAGACCCCCAGCGGGACCTTCACGAACAGATTCCTCCGCCCGAGCGCGCGAGAGACCGTCCGCACCAGGTCGATGTATGCGATCGGGCTCTGGCCGGACAGGTCGTACTCGCGGTTGAACGTCCGCTCCCGGGCCGCCAGCGCGTCGTAGTAGGCGTT
>MWAC01000154.1 GCA_002068815.1 Firmicutes bacterium ADurb.Bin467
GTAGCGCGTGCCGCCGATCGGCCCGCGCCCGAAGCGGGTGTTCGGGTATTTCTTGATCTCGTCGATGTAGGGGGCGTACGCGTCGACGACGAGTTGATCGACGTAGTCGTCGTCGTTTCCGTACTTCGGCGCGCCCTCGATGAGCAGTTGCCGGATGCGCTCGCCCTCCTCGCCCGCGAAGTCGCTCGAAAGCGCGTCCCACAATTCGGCGTTCGCGATGCGCTTTTCCTCAAACACGAGCTTCTTGATCGCGGCCAGCGAGTCCGCGAGGTTCGCGATGCCGACCTGCAGCCCGCTGATGAAATCGTAGATCGCGCCGCCCTCCTTGAGCGTCAGCCCGCGGCCGATGCAGTCGTCGCAGAGCGTCGAGCAGAGTATGTCCGGCACGTTTTCCTCGAGCGCGACGTCGCATACGTTCTCGATGATCGCGCTGTGGCGCGCGAAGTCGCGTATGATGACGTCCCACGCGCGCCTGAGCTCGTCGTAGGAGGTCATGTCCCTAAAGTGGCCGACGCCCTGAATGAGCCGCTTGCCGCTCTTCGGGTCGACGCCGTCGTTCATCGCGATCAACAGCGACTTCGGGAAGTTCAGAAAGCTCATGCCCGTGCAGCGGTAGCCCCACTTGCCGGGGACGGCGGTCTCGACGCAGCCGATGGCGCTGTAGTTGTACGCGTCCGCCTCCTTGACGCCGCGCGCGATGAACGAGGGGATGATGATCTCGTCGTTGTTGAACGCCGGCATGCCGAAGCCGAGCTTCACGACCTCGATGGCCTCGTTCATGAACTCGTCCGAGAGCCCCGCGTGGTAGCGCACCGTCAGGTTCGGCTGCGGCAGGTGCGCCTGCGCGACGGAGCGGAGGATCAGGTACGAGAGCGGGTTGACCGCGTCCCGTTTGTCCTGCGTCTGGCCGCCGACGGTGACGTTCTGGTAGAGCGGCGAGCCCGCGCTGAACTGCGTGTGCGTCCAGGAGCGCACCTTGTTGACCGTAAACGTCTTGAGCCAGAGGTTCGTCAGGAGCTCGCACGCGGCGTCCCCGGTGATCAGACCCGAGGCGAGGTCGCGGACGTAATAGGGGTAGAGGTACTGGTCCATGCGGCCGTAGGAGAGCGAGTGGCCGTTCGACTCGATCTGCAGCACGAGGTGCACGAGCCACACGGACTGCACGGCCTCGCGGAACGTCTCGGCCGGATGGTACGGGACCTTCTTGAGCACCTCCGCCATCTCGCGGAGCTCCTGCGCGCGCGCGGGCCCGGCGGCCTTCGCCTCTTCCTCGGCGAGTGCCGCATAGCGCCCGGCGAACGTCCGCATCGCGCGGAGCGTGATCAATATGCTCTCGTAGAAATAGAGCTTCTTCAAATTTTCGGGCTTCGCGAGGTCGAGCGCGTCCATGCGCGCGCGCGTGCGCCTCTCGTAGCTCTCGAGCCCCTCGCGCAGCACCCTCTCGTAGTCGACGGCGATGTGCGCGTCGCCCGAGGTGAGGTTGCCCTCGGCCTTGATGACGCCGAGATCGTAGAACAGCCGGCTCTCGGGCGGCATCGCGGCGAGGCCCCGGTCCAGCAGCGTGTTGTGCTCCCAGAACGGGTAGATGTCCCGCAGCTTCTGCTTCGTCTCCTCGGTGATGTAGAACACGTCGCCGTTGCGCTTGTCGAATTCGTCGAGCTCCCGGATGACCCAGTCCATCGCGTACTCGGGAAACACGGGCGCGGAGCGGTTGGCGGACGCCTGGTTGCCCGCGAGCAGGCTCTCGGGCTCTATGTAGATCGTCATGTGCTCGAGGATGTTCTCAAGCATCAGCGCGCGCTTGACCGCGAGCGGCTTGTCGGCATGTCTGCGGTAGCTCTCCGTCGTCAATATCGCGCGCTCCGCGCAGATTTGCGGCTTGATATCCAGCAGCGCCTCGCGGAAGCCCCTCATCCGGGGGGTCAGTTCGCCGAAGCGGTATGATTTGGTCATGGAACACCCTCCTTCCGGTCCTGCATCCATTATAGCCGAAAGTTTCGTTCGCGTCAATATATAATTGCGAACGTAATTAAGTTTTTGCCGAAGGCTTGAAAACCGCGAAGATTCTGCTATACTTGAGAAAAACCGAGGGGGGACGAGCGATGGAGGCGACCGGAAGGCTGTTCAACATCCAGAAATTCAGCATCAACGACGGCCCCGGAATCCGGACGACCGTGTTCTTCAAGGGCTGTCCGCTTCGCTGCAAGTGGTGCTCGAACCCGGAATCGCAGAACCGCAACGCGGCGATCGCCGACGCGATGGAGGACGAAACCTTTTGCGGGCGCGAGTACACCGTCGAAGAGGTCATGGCGGAGGTCAACAAGGACGCGGCGTTCTATAAACAATCCGGCGGCGGCCTGACGCTCTCGGGCGGCGAGCCGCTTGAGCAGCCGGAGTTCGCCGCGGCCCTGGCGGACGCCGCGCGCGCGGAGGGCATGCACGTCGCGGTCGAGACGACGGGCTTCGCCGACCCCGCGCGCTTCCGGGCGTTTTTGCCGCATGTGGACCTGCTGCTGTTCGACTTCAAGCATTGCGATCGCGAGAGGCACCGCGAGGGGACCGGCGTGCCGAACGACGCGATCCTCAAAAACCTGCGCGCTGCCGTCGAATCCGGCGCGGACGTGATCGCGCGCATACCGGTCATCCCGGGCTTCAACGGCGATGTCGGAACCGCGCGGGCGATGGCGCGCGAGCTCCGGGAGATCGGGGTGCGCACCGTCCACCTTCTCCCGTTCCACCAGTTCGGGGAGAAGAAATACGAGCGGCTGGGAATCCCCTACGAGCTCAAGGGGGTCGCGCAGCTGCACCCGGAGACGCTCGAAGAATACCGGCGGGCGTTTCTCGACGAGGGGCTCGACTGCAGCTTTCAATGAACGCGCGGGGCGCTTCGATGGGAAGAAAATCCGCTTGCGCATGCAGCGATATTTCTTGCAATGGCAAGCGGATTGTGTTATGCTTATATTGCGGAATAGCATTTGGAGGAAGCGTGCTTCGATGAACAAGCGGGAATCGACGATCCTGGACCTCCTTTCCAAGCACGGCAGGTTGAACACCGCGGTGCTGGCGGAGAAGCTCGGCGTGTCGCAGGTGACGGTGCGCAAGGACCTCGACGCGCTCGAGGCGCGGCGCATCGTCCGGCGCGCGCACGGCTACGCGATCTTCGGCGGGAGCGACGACATCAACAACCGGCTGGCGATCCATTATGAAGAGAAGAGAAAGATCGCGCTTCGGGCGGCGGCGCTCGTCGAGGACGGCGAGACGCTGATGATCGAGAGCGGCAGCTGCTGCACGCTGCTCGCCGAGCAGATCGCCGGCTCCAAGACGGGCGCGACGATCATCACGAACAGCGCGTTCATCGCGAACTACATCCGGCACGCCGAGAACGCGCGCGTGGTGCTCTTGGGCGGCGACTTCCAGAACGGCGCGCAGGTCACCGTCGGGCCGATCCTCCGCGCGTGCGCGAAGCAGTTCTACGTGGACAAGCTGTTCGTCGGCACGGACGGCTACACCGAAAAGCTCGGCTTCACCGCGGACGACCACCTGCGCGTGCAGGCGGTGCGCGACATGGCGGAGCAGGCGAAGCACGTCGTCGTCGTGACGGAAAGCGACAAGTTCCTGCGGAGCAGCGTCGTGCCGATGGCCATACCCGGCGGCGTGCACACGGTCGTCACGGACGGCGACCTGCCCAAGGAGGCCGAGGCGTCGCTCAACCGCTCCGGCGTGACCGTATTGAAGGCGTAGCGCGCAAAAATTCCCGCAAAGAAAGGATTCGGGGAACGTATAAAAGGGCCTTATGTTATTAAACAAAAAATTTTAGTTTCATTCGAAAATCCCATTGACAACTGTTAAAATTGCTGGTACAATGTGAAAAACAAACGAGGCATGGGAGGACCGCCTGTGAGATACCGCATCGGAGT
>MWAC01000155.1 GCA_002068815.1 Firmicutes bacterium ADurb.Bin467
ATCGCGTGGGCGGTGACCCCTTGGGTCCCGAGCCAGTTGCTGATTTCGAAGTTGGCGACCACCGGGCAGCGGTTGCGCCGGGCGATCTCGACGGTGTCGCCCACGTGGTCGCCGTGGCCGTGGCTCAGGAGCACGGCATCGACCTTGACGTCGGCGGGCTTGCGGCGCGCGTGGGGATTGCCCGTGAGGAACGGGTCGACGATGACATGCCCGTCGGCGCACGCGAGTTCAAAACAGGAATGGCCATGGTACGTGAGTTGAAGCATGACTGCCTCCCGCAAAAGAGGGGATGTCCCACACCGCTCGGATGGCGGACCCGTGATCACCCCGCCAGTCTAGGACACGGGAGGCGAGAATGCCACCTGCGACGGGTCCCCCCATCCACCATCACCCCGGCGCTGGCGTCCCTGAGCGCGTACGCGACGACGAGCCTGCTCCTGGAATCGAACTACCAGGGCGGCATATGGCTCCCGATCTTGATCGCGGTCGGCTTCGGCGCGCTGCTGGGGGCCTTCAACGGGCTGTTCATCGGCCACTTCGGGCTGCCGGCGCTGATCGTGACGCTCGGCTCCTCGAGCGTGTTCAAGGGCTTCATGCAGGGGACGCTGAATTCCCGGCAGTTCGCGGTCATCCCGCCGGGGATGAAGAACTTCGGGCTCGCGCCGCTGTTCGTCGCGACGAACAGCCAGTCGGGGCTGACGGCCAGGATGCCGGTCGCGTTCCTCGCGTTTCTCGCGGTCCTGATCGTCGCGTATTTCCTGTTGCAGCGCACGATGTTCGGCCGCGGCATCTACGCGATCGGCGGAAACGAGGTCAGCGCACACCGCGCGGGCTTCAGCGTGCGCAGGACGAAGTTCTGGATGTACGTGTTCGTCGGCAGCATCTCGAGCCTCGCGGGGCTGATGCGCACCTGCATGATGACGCAGATGCACCCGACGAACATGCTCGGCATGGAGATGAACATCATCGCCGGCGTCGTGCTCGGCGGAACCGCGATCACCGGCGGCGCGGGTAGCCTGACCGGGTGCATGCTGGGAACCGTGCTCATCGTGGTCGTCGAAAACTCGATGATCCTCTTGGGCGTCCCGACCGTCTGGAAGAGCGTATTCGTCGGCGCGCTGATCATCGTCGGAACCGGCGTGAGCGCCCTGCAGGTCGCGCGCGCGAACCGCATCCACGTGTCGAAAGCGGCGGCTTTGAAGGAGGTGCGGTAATGGACGCGACGAGGAAACCCATTTCGCTCCGGGCGCTGTATCGGCGCGACCGGCACGTCTGGCGGCTGTCCCTGATGATGGTCGTCTGGATGGCGTTCATGGCGATCACGCGGTTTGAGAAGTTCTACACGCTGATCAACGTGCAGACGATGTTCGCGCAGTTCCCCGAATTCGGGCTGATGGCGCTGGGCATCATGGTGTGCATGATCACCGGCGGCATCGACCTTTCGGTCGTCGGCGTCGCGAACCTCACGTCGATCCTGATGGCGATGATGATGAAGGCGCTCGCGACCGCGGACGGCGGGCTCCCGGTGTACGCGATACCGCTGTCGTTCGCGCTCTCGATGCTGATGGGCGCGATCGCGGGCGTGTTCAACGGCGCGCTCGTCTCAAAGATACGCATACCGCCGATCCTGGCGACGCTGGGAACGTCCGAGCTCTTCACCGGCATCGCGATCGTCGCCACGAACGGCAAGGCCGTCAGCAAGCTGCCGCGCGTGTACGCGACCTCGATCAACAGCCGGCTGTTCGGGCTGATCCCTGTGCAGCTGATCTTCTTCGCGGCGATGGCGTTCGTGATCTGGTACCTGCTCGCGCGCACGACCTACGGCGCGAAGATCTACATGATCGGGACGTCTTCGACCGCGGCGCGCTTCTCCGGCATCAAGACCGACCTGCTCTTGATCAAGACCTACATGCTCTCCGGCCTCTCGGCGGCGCTCGGCGGCATGATCATGCTCGCGAACTACAACTCCGCGCGCGCCGACTACGGCACGGTCTATACGCTCCAGTGCGTGCTGATCGTCGTGCTCGGCGGCGTCAACCCGAGCGGCGGCAGCGGCAGAATCTCCGGCGTCGTGCTCGCGATATTGCTTCTGCAGATGCTGCAGACCGGCATCAACCGCTTCCCGCAGATTTCGAGCTACTACATCTCGCTGATCTGGGGCGGCGTGCTGATTCTGATCATGGTGCTCAACTACTTCACGGAGAACAACATACGCCTGCTCAAGCCCAAGCAGCGCACGTAACCACACAACGTTGAAAACTTCGTTCTTCAACGCGCAGGGCCGGCCTTCTGAAATTTCACAATTTCCGGGCGAAGGCCGGGCGGGTGAGCATTTTTCTCCGCCTCAGCTCCAATGCATTCTCGGACGCGTTAGCGTCCGAGAACTGCACCCTGCAAATGGAATTTGCGGGGTGCAGCCCGTCGGCGCGAAGCGCAGACGGGTGCTATCCGAAAAATGCGCGAAACCGGCGTACATGCCGTCGGTTTCGATTTTACAGGCGGTTCTGCAATCCCTTTCGACAGTATGAACCCCCAACCCAAACGGATCGGGGGTCGCCGCATTTTTGGGGAGCTACTGGCCCATCCTCTGCCGCACCGCCTCAATCGCCTTCGCGAGCTGCGCGTCCTTCGTCGGGTCGGGCTCGTAGAA
>MWAC01000156.1 GCA_002068815.1 Firmicutes bacterium ADurb.Bin467
GGCGATCTGCCCCTCGGCGGTCGCACCCTCGGGGCCCCGGAACAGCGCCTCCGCGCCGAGCGCCAGGCACGCCTCCTCGAAGCCCTCGAACATCCGCCGCATGTACGGGTTTGTCACGTCCTTGACGACGAGCGCGTACGTGCGCTTTGCGGACGCCGGGGCGGGGAAGGATTCGGGCGACCGGGGGCCCTCGCAGCCGGCCGCGAGAAGCGCAAGGGCCGCGATCAGAAACAGCGAAAGCGCGCGCCTCATACTTGCCTCCTCTCGGCCAGATAGTCGCTCGGCCACACGCCCTCGCGGTTCTTGAACGTGCGCGAGAAGTGGTGCTGGCTCTTGAAGCCGACCAAGAGCGCGACGTCGCGGATGAGCAGGTTCGGATTTTCGAGCATCCGCTGCTTGGCCTGGTCGATGCGGATGTTTGTCAAGTACTCCGACGGCGACATGTCGTACGCGCGCCGAAACAGCACGCTCACGTAGCTCGGCACATAGCCGAACACGCTCCCGAGCGTCTGGTTCGTGATGTGCTCTGCGTAGTTCTTGCGCAGGTACTGCTCGATCCTGCGCGCGGCGGGGCTGCTCTCGTCCGCGCCTCCGTCCGCCTGCAGCGCGAGCGAGGCGATGTCGCCCTTGAGCTCCTCCATCGTCAGCGCCGAGCTCAGGGAGTCCGCGAGCGCCGCGCGCAGCCGCAGGAGCTCCTGGTACGAGTCCGGCGAGTTGTCGCCGATCTGCGCGATCGCCATCGAGAACAGCCGGTAGATCGCGCCCTGCGACCACTTCTCGCCCCGGAACCGCTGGAACAGCCGGTCGAGCTCCGGCGCCCCCGCGCGGCTCAGGCACGCCTTCGCGAGGAACAGCCCGTCGTCGTCGATCGGGAATTCCGGCTCGGCGTCCTCGAGCTCGATCAAGAGGCTCTCGCCGATCCGCCCGCGCCACTCGAGCGCCTTGCGGAGCGCCTTCAGCGTGCCGTCGATCTCCGAAAGCGATATGGGCTTCAGGTGATACGCGCAGCTCAAAGGCATGTCGGCCTTCATCGCGATCGCTCCGTGCAGGTATTTTGCGATGGAGCGCGTGTCGACATGCTCCGAGCGCAGGATCACGATGCGCTCCGACGGCGCGTTTCCCATGAATTCCCATGTGAAGCTCGAGAGCTCGCGGATCGTCCTTTCGACGGTCTCCCGGAGCGCGGCGGAGCTCCAGAACTCCGCGCCGGGGCACATGTCGGTCGATTCGCAGATCGGGAGCGGCCCCGCGCAGAGCAAGAGCGCGAGCAGTCTCTCGTCGGTCGCGGGCCCTCCGCCCGGAGGCAGCGGCGCGGCCTTGTTGATTCTGGCGGCGAGCTTCCTCCGGATCAGCTCGTGCTCGCGCTCTAGGAAGCGGCCCTTGATCTTTTTCAACAGCGGCTCGAGTTGGGACTCGGTCAGGGGCTTCAAAAGATAATCGACCGCCTGCGCGCGCACGGCCTCGGACACGTAGGGAAAATCCGAGTAGCCGGAGAGCACGACGAGCATCATCTCCGGGTAGAGGCTGCGGATGCGCTGCATCAGCTCCGTCCCGTCCATGATGGGCATGCGTATGTCGGTGAACACGACGTCGCAGCGCGTCGCTTTCAGCTTTTCCAATGCCTCCTCGCCGTCGAGCGCCAATTCCTCGATGCGGAACGACTCGTCCAGCCGCTCGATCATCCGCTTCAACCTTCGCTGGGCGTGCGGCTCGTCCTCGACGATCATCACGCGGATCATAGGCTTCCTCCTATCACGACGGTCGTTCCGCCGCCGGGCGCGGCCTTGATTTCAAAGAACACGGGGTCGGGCTTTGACAGCCGAAGCCGGAGCACGGTGTTGACAAGCCCCATGCCCCCGAGCCGCAGCTCCGAGTACTTCGCGGCGATGTTCTCGAGGTAGCCGTCGATCTTCTCGTGGATCTTCGCGATCTCCGAATCGGTCACGCCGCCGCCGTTGTCGGTCACCTCAATGCGCCACTGGTCGCCGTCGCGCGAGAAGCGCACGAGGATATGCCACGGCGGGCGCGCGTTTTTGAAGCCGTGCTGGAAGCAATTTTCGGTCAGCGGCTGCAAGATCATCCTGGGGATGCGCAACTGGTCGAGCGCGCGGCAGTCCTCGACCTCGTAGTCGAAGTGCTCCTCGTAGCGCACCTTCATCAGGTCGAGGTAGTCGCGCATGTTCGCGATCTCGTCGCGCAAGAGCACGAGGTCGTTCGAGTAGTCGGCCATGTACCGAAGCATCGACGACAGCTTTTCGCACATCTTGACCGTGCGCGCGCTGCCGTCCTCGTCGGCGGACTCGATGATCGCCGAGAGCATGTTGTAGAGGAAGTGCGGGTTCATCTGCGACTGCAGCGCAGCCATGTACGCCTTCATCTCGAAGCCGATCGACTGGTTGAGCTTCAACAGCATCGAGCGGAACGTGCGGTCGAGCGCCTGCAGTTCCTCGGTGTTCGCGCCGGAGAGCAGGGGCGCCGACTGCGTCAGGTTGTCGAGGTTGATGCGCTCGATGCCCGCCGAGAACTCGCGCAGCGGGCGCGAAATCCTGTCCGCGAGCAGGTAGACGACAAAGAGCAATATCGCGAGCAGCAGCGCGCCCAGGAGAACCAACTGCGTGTAGACGAGCGAGTACGGCGCATCGAGAAGCCCCGTCGGCAGCGCGCGCACGAGCGTCCAGCCGGTCTCCCCGACGCCGGACGAAAACACGGACACCGAGCGGCCGTCGAGCTTCGCGGAGAGCGTCGCCGCCTCGCCCGATTCCGGGAACTGCGAGGCGACGCCGCCGAGGTCTAAGAGCGCGCCGGCGGGGGAGACGTCTGTCCCCGCGGCGTCGAGAAGCGCATACTCCGCGCCGTCCTCGCGCGCCCAAAATGGCAGCCGGTAGATGGCGTCGACGCTTCGCTGCACGGCGATGTAGCCGTAGGTCTTTGAACTGTACGAGGTCGAGAGCGGCCGGACGAGCGTGAACAGCCGGATGTCCCTGTTGTCCGACCACATGTCCGCGTGCGGGGCGAGCACGGCCGCGCGGCTCTCGGAGCGCGAAAGCGCCTCGTCGAGCGCCGCGAGCGCCGCGCCGTCCCGCAGCGTCCGCCGGACGACCCCGTCCGTCTCGTAGAGCGAGCCGGTGCTCACGTAGTCGCCGGAGCGGTTGAAGACGCTGATGCGCAGTGCGCTGCTGTCGGTCGAGTTGATCGTCGCGAGCAGGCTGCCGGCGCGGATTGAGTCCATCAGGTGCGTCGAGAAGTAGTTCGACATGTCGCCGTCGCCGTTCAAGGGGATGAAGAAGTTCAGAAGCTCCATGTTCGCCGCGACCTGCGAGCCGAGCGTGTCCATCGAGTTGAACACGCCCAAAAGCTCCTGCGCGTCGCTCGCGAGCAGCTTCTGCTGGTGGTAGAGCTCGAGGTTGCGGTTCGTCCGCGAGATGACGACGATGAGCAGCGCGATCACCGCCACGACGACGACCGCGATCAGCGCCGCATACGCGCGGAACAGCCGGTTTTTGAACTTGAATCGGATAGCTGCCGCCTCCCGGGTTCAAAAAGCGAGCGGCCCGGAAGCCCGGACAACTCGCGATGATTCAGTTTCTGAGGCTGTTCAGC
>MWAC01000157.1 GCA_002068815.1 Firmicutes bacterium ADurb.Bin467
ACACCTGGTCGTCGAACTTTCGGAGGATTTCCGCGGCGAGCCGGTCGACGTCGTCGAGGTCGTTTCCGTAGTGGCCGCATGTCGAGAGCAGCCGGCGCTCGTCCTCGAAGCCCTCGAAATTCGCGTCGAGCATTCCGGAAAGCTGCGAGAGGGAGAACCGCCGCTCCCCATACACGCGCTTCCCGATCGCGGCCATCGCGTCCGCGGCGGTGCCGAGCCCGTAGGCGTAGAACGACCAGTGCGTGCCGAGCTCAGCGCCGCCCTGGAACATGTCGAGGCCGCTTTCGACGCAGCCGTCGATCAGCATCGACGCGAACGGGTCGTAGCACTTGCCGGGCATGTCGCCCCGCCGGTCGTCGGCCTCCAGATAATCGGCCTCGACGTGCTCCCGGAGGACGGCGAAGTACGCCTCGCGGAACCTGTCGAAGCTGTCGAGCTCGCCTTCGCGCCCCTTGTAGCGGCGAAACACCTCCTCGAACAGCATCGGGAACGCGATCGGCTCGGTCACGCCCCAGTTCGGCTGCCTGCCGGGGATCATGATCTCGACGCAGCCCATGTTGTAGTAGTCGTTCGCATATTTGTCCGCGTAGCCGAGCCTTTTCAGGTTTCCGATCCACACCTCGTCCGCCATCAGCATCGGCTGGCCCGCGCCCGCGCGCACGCAGTCGATGATCCGGTCGCAGTACCGCGCGGGGTTCTTGCGGTTCACGCGCGCGCCGACGTTCGGGTAGGGGAGCTTCATCTCGGCGATGACCTCGAGGCAGAGGTCGGTCAGCGCGTTGACCGCGTCCTCGCCGCCGGGCGTGATCCCGCCGATCGTCAGGCTCTGCACGGTGCGCATGCGCGGCTCGTTGACCTTCAGCCAGAAGCAGCAGAGGATTTCCTTTGCCTCCTCGCGCGTCAGCCGGCCGGACGCGACGTCCCGCTCGTAGAGCGGGAACAGGTACTGGTCGAACCGCCCGAACGACAGCGCCGAGCCCCAGAGGATCGTCATCATGACCTGCAGCATCCACATAAACTGCACGCCCTCGCGGAACGTCTCCGCCGGGCGCGCCGAGAGCCTTTTCAGCATCAGGCCGATCTCGGCGAGCTCCCGCGCGCGCGGCGCGGGGGCCTTCGCGGCCTCGGCGAGCGCGAAGTCGGCGTAGCGCAGGAAGAAGCGGCTCGACGCCCGGCAGACGATCGACTGCGCCTCGTAGAAATCGGAGGGAGGTTCGCCCGAGCGCGCGCGAATGTCCGCGAGGCGCTTGTCGAAGCCTTCCGAGAGCATCCTGCCGTAGTTCAGGCTCAGGTGGTTCGCCGCGAACCAGGGGAGCGAGTCGATCTCGCGCCGGACGTCCTCGCCGTAGTCCAGCTTGAACGCGCGCTCGAGCTCGCGGCCGATCTCGTACGCCTCGAGCCGCGGCGAATACTCCGCGCGCATGTCGCGGATCAGCGCCTGCAGCTCGTCGTAGGTGATGCTCGCGTCGTGGTAGACGCGGCTCATCAGCGCCCAGCGGCTCTTCTTCGTCGTGAAGCTGTCCTCGAACGTGCGGATGCCGCCCGATCTCTCGGCGCGGTTGCGCTCCTCCCGGTTTTCGAGGTAGCGGTCGAGCACACTCCGCGCCGTTTCGCGCTGCTCCCCTGAGCCGGGCGCGTCCTCGCAGACGGGGAAGAAGTTTGCGGCGCTTCCGACGATCAGTTCGTCCGGCAGGATCGCGAGCGGCGCGCGGTCCAGCAGGTGCGCCTGCGCCTTCGCACGGCGCAGCTCGACGCTCTCCCCGCGCGTCGACGCGAGCGATTCGTGCGCGAGCGGGTAGAACAGCGTCCGCCGGACGCCCGCGGCGTTCAGCTGCCCGATGGTATTTCGGAGCGCATCGATCCGCCCGCTCACAGCCCTCGCCCCCATTCGCGGCCGCCCATCGAAAGGATCTCGGCCCTCCATCGCTCGACGGTCTCCCGGTCCGGCGCGCGATACGGCGACGGGCCGTCCTTCCCGAGCCGCCGCGCCTTCGACGAGCCGAGCGGGTGGTACGGCATGATCTCAAACCCGCCGACCGGCAGCCGCTTCGTCAATTCCGCGATCGCCCGGAAGTGGTCCTCGACGTCGTTGACGCCCGGGATCACCGGGCAGCGCAGCACGACGTCCGCGCCGGAATCGCACAAAAACGCGATGTTTTCGAGCACGACCGCGCTCGGCATGCCCGTCACCGCGGCGTGCTGCGCCTCGTCGGTCAGCTTGTAGTCGACGAGGAACAGGTCGGTGAGACCGAGTATCGCGCGGTAGTCCTCGCGCGCGCCGGCGCCGTTCGTCTCGATGCAGGAGTGGATGTCCTCGGCCTTGGCGAGCGCGAGCAGCTCCCGCAGGAACTCGGGCTGCATCGTCGGCTCGCCGCCGGTGACCGTCATGCCGCCGCCGCTGCGGTCGAAGAAGCGCCGGTCGCGCGCGACCTCGCGGATCACGTCGATCGCCTCGAGATCGGCCCCGACCGCGGCAAGCGCCCCGCTCGGGCAGACCGCGACGTCCCGGCCGCCGCAGGAGCACCGGTCGCGGTCGAACGCGTGCCGGCCGTTTTTGGACGTGTGCGCCTCGCAGACCGCGGCGCAGCGCCCGCAGTTCTCGCACCTGCTCTCGATGTATGAAACTTCGATGAGCGGCGATATGCCCTCCGGGTTGTGGCACCACGGGCAGCGCATGTTGCAGCCCTTCAAATAGACGGTCGTGCGGATGCCCGGCCCGTCGTCGACGCAGAACGGCTGCACCGAGAACACGCGGCCGGTCACGGTTTTGTCCCCCGAAGCCCCCGGGGCGGAATGTGCGCCATGGGCCGCCTCCTTTCAGAGCACAATCGTCTCGACGGAATTGCGGAGCTCGGAGAGCAATTCGGCGTCGATGCCGGCGTCCGTGACGACGAGCGAGATCTCCGCCCACGAGGCGAAGCGCATCGGCGCGCGGCAGCGGCTCTTCGTCGAGTCGGCGACGAGTATCGACCGCTTCGCGGCGCGGAGCATCGCGCGCTTGACCTCGCACTCCTCCATGCTCTCGACGCACGGCCCCGCGCTTCCCTCGAAGCCGCTGGTCCCGAGGATCGCGACGTCGGCGTTCAACTGCGAGAGCATCTCGGTCGCCCACGCGCCGGTCGCCGCGCGGCTCGAGAGCCGGATCGCGCCGCCGAGTATGCAGACGGGCCGCTTCTTCTCCGCGAGCAGCTGCGCGGCCTCGAGCGAATTCGTGAAAAACGCGACGTCGGTGCGGGCGGCGAGCTGGCGCGCGACCTCGGCGACGGTCGAGCCGGAGTCCAGGAGCACCGTCGCCCCGGCGGGCACCATTTCGGCGACCGCCTTCGCGATCTTCGCCTTCTCCTTCGGGTTTCGGGTCGCCTTCTCGAAGAACGACCGCTCCATCGCCTGCGTCGTCGCGATCGCGCCGCCGTAGCTCTTCTCGGCGACGCCGCGGCCCTCGAGCCAGAGAAGGTCCTTGCGGATCGTCTCCGCGCTGACGGCGTAGCGGCGCGAGAGCTCCGCCGCGGACACCTTTCCGTCCCGGATCAGCGCCCTGGCGATCTCGTCGCGCCGCTCGCGGGTCATCTTCTGCGCCATAGCCCCTCCAAAATGGTTCTATGGCCCGATTTTACAACCGTTTTCAAGCAAAGTCAAGTTGTTTTTTGCTGCGCTACATCCTGCGCAGCGCGTCGATCGGGTTCAATTTGCTCGCCTTGCGCGCGGGCGACCAGCCGAACAGTATCCCGACGGCCGCCGAGAAGCCGACGCCGAGCGCGATCGCGGCGTAGGAGAGCTGGAACGACGTTCCCATGACCGAGCACAACGCCGCCGACAGCGCGACGCCGAGCAGCGCCCCGGAGACGCCGCCGACGACCGACAGCAGAAACGACTCGATCAGAAACTGCGCCTGTATCTGCCCCGGGCGCGCGCCGACGGCCTTCTTGAGGCCGATCTCGACGGTGCGCTCGGTCACGGAGGTCAGCATCATGTTCATGATGCCTATGCCGCCGACGACGAGCGCGATCGACGCGATGCCGCCGAGCAGCGCCGACATCATCGAGAGCATCGAGTCCATTGTGTCCTCGATCGAGTCCATCGTCGTGATCTCGTAGGTGTCGTCCTCGTAGTTGTACAGCGCGTCGAGAAACGCCTCGATCGAATCCTGCACGGCCGCGGAGTCGCCCTCGGTGTAGACGGTGATCCCGGTCACGAGCGACTCGCTGTTCATCTTGAGCGCCGTCGTGTAGGGGATCATGATGTCGGCGGAGCCCGAGAGCATGCTCTGGACCGTCTCGTCCGCGGATTCGGAGAGTATGCCGATCACGGTGAAGTCGAGCCCGCCGATGTAGAGCACTTCGCCGACCGGATCGACGCCGTAGAAGAACAGGTCGACCATGTCCGCATTGATCAGGCAGACGCGGCTCTTTCCCTCGAGATCGAGCGCGTTGATCGCCCGGCCGCGCGCGATGGCGTCGGGGTTGCTCTCGAAGTAGAAGTCGTTCTTGCCGGAAACGGCGACGCCGGTCTCGAGCGCGCCGCCGCGCGCGACCTTCGTGGAGAGCGAGACCGAGGGCGTCACGCCGAGTACGCCGTCGAGCTCGGCGATCCTGCGCATATCCTCGGCGTCGAGGCCGGCCTTCAATTCCGTGCCGGTCGCCGAGACCGTCAGCGTGCCCGCGCCCATCGACGAGAACGAGTCCGAGATCGAGCCGGAGACGCTCTGGATCGTCGTGATCAGCGCGATGACCGCCGTGACGCCGATCAATATGCCCAAAATCGTCAGAAACGAGCGGAGCCGGTTCTGGCGGATGTTCGCAACCGACATCCGGACGCTCTCGACGAGCATGAAAAACGAGCCGAGGATGCCGGAACCCATGCGCTTCACGGGGACGTCGCCTCCTCTCCCTCCGTCAGATTTCCGTCGATGATGTGCACGACGCGGCGCGCGCACTTCGCGATGTTCAGGTCGTGCGTGATCATGATGATCGTGCGGCCCTCGCCGCTCAACTGCTGAAACAGCTCCATGATCTGCCGGCCGGTCCTCTGATCCAAGGCGCCGGTCGGCTCGTCCGCGAGCAAGAGCGTCGGGTTCGTGACGAGCGCCCGCGCGACCGCGACGCGCTGCTGCTGGCCGCCGGAGAGCTGGTTCGGGCGGTGGTGCATGCGGTCGGAAAGCCCGACGAGCGAGAGCATCTCCCGCGCGCGCCGCTCGCGCTCCTTCGGCCGGACGCCCGCGTAGATCAGCGGCAGCTCGACGTTCTTCTGCGCGTCGAGCCGCGTGAGAAGCTGCGCGTTCTGGAACACGAAGCCGATCTCGCTGCCGCGGATGCGCGCGAGCTCGAGCTCGTCGAGGTCCTCGATGCGGTTGCCGTCGAGCGCGTACTCGCCCTCGGTCGGCTGGTCGAGGCAGCCGATGATGTTCATGAGCGTCGATTTGCCGCTTCCCGAGGGGCCGAGCACCGACAGGTACTCGCCCCGCTGAATGTCCAGGTCGATGCCCCGGAGCACGACCGCGTCCTCGTCGCCCATTTTGTAGACCTTTGTGATGCCGCGCATGCGAAAGAATTCTCTGTCCATCGCGCCACCTACATGCCGCCGGGCATCATGCCGCCGCCCGTGCCGCCGCCGAAGCTCTCCATGCGCTGGCGGAATTCCCCGCCGCCCGCGCCCGAATTGAAGCTCTGGCCGGGGATGGTCGGCATGCCCTCCGTCCTGTCGCCGAACAGCCCGCTCAGGAGCCCGGACAGCCCGCTCGAGCTCGCGTCGCTCTTCGCGACCGCGTAGACCGCGTCGCCCGCGGAGAGCCCGCTCTTGATCTCGACGAAGTTGTCGTTGTCGACGCCGGTCTCGACGTACACCTGCTCCATCTCGCCCGCGTCGTTTCGCTTGAGCACATAGGCGCTGTTGCGCATGTCGAACGAGAGCGCGTCCTTGTTGAGGATTACCGCGTCGATCGCCTCCTCCTCCGGGATCGTCACCGTGACCTGCATGCCCGGCAGCGCGCCGTCGGCCCCGTCGACCTCGGCCGTCACCGTGTAGTAGGCGGTCGAACCGCTCGAGGAGGGCATGCGGTTGATGTGCGCGAGCTTCGAGTCGAACGTGAGGTCGAGCGCGGTCACGGTGACCGAGCATGCGAGGCCCACGGACACCTTCGAGATGTCGTACTCGTCGACGCGCATCGAGACGCGCAGGTTCGAGAAATCGACGATCTGGATCAGGCTCGCGCCCGCGACGACCTCGTCCTCCTCAGCGACGCTGATCTGGTTGACGGTGCCGTCGAAGCTCGCCTTCAGCGTCTCGCCGCTCGAGAGGCGCATGAGCCTGTCGCCCTCTTTGACCTTCTGCTCCTCGGAGACGTAAATCTTGCGCACCGTCCCCGCGGACGAGGCCGTCAGCGTCTCGCTGTTCTTCGCGGCGATCGTGCCCGTGAAATCCATCGAGTTTGAGATCGTGCCGACGACCGCCGTATAGCTGTCGTAGGTCGTCGTCGCGGAGGCCTTCAACGCCGGCAGCGCGAACAGATAGAACGCGCCCGCCAAAATCGCCGGCAGCACCGCGAGCGCAATCAGCTTCTTGAGCCGCCTGCGCCATTTCTTCTTCGTCTTTCCACCGTTCAATCGCTTTCCCTCCCGTTCCAACCGCTCGTCTCGCCGCCGCCGATCGCATCGCCCGGGCCGCCCGTTTCGCTCCGGCCGCCCGTTTCGCTCCGGTCGCGGATGACCGTCGTCTCGCCGAACAGCGCCTTGTAGATGCCGCCGAACGAGAACCCGCCCTCTGCTTCCGCGGCTCCGTCGGCGAAGTAGACGGTGTCTCCCGCCTCGAGGCCCGAGACGATCTCCACGGCCATGCCGTCGTCGATCCCGAGCTCGACCGGTTTCCGCTCGTATGTCCCCGCGGCGCCCCTGACCAGCACGTACGCGCCTTCTTCGTCGAACGCGAGCGCGTCCATGTCGAGCACGACCGCGCCTTCGACGCTCCCGTCCGGGATCGCGACCGTCGCCTCCATGCCCGGAAGCACGCTGTCCGGCGCGTCGATGTCCGCCGTGACCGTGTAATAGGCGACCGACCCGCCCGAGGAGATGCGGTTGATGTGCGCGATCTCCGTCTCGAACGAGAGGCCGAGCGACACGACGGTCGCCGTGCACTTCTGGCCGACCGAGATGCTGTGGATATCGTACTCGTCGACCTTGAGCGTCGCCTGCAGGCCGTCGAAGTCGCACACCTGCACAAGCGTCGCGCCCGGCCAGACGGCGTCGCCCGCCGAGACCGCGACCTCGTCGACGGTTCCGTCGATCTCCGATACGTAGGTCGAGCCGTTTTCGAGCTTCAGCAGCTTGTCGCCGGTCTTGACGCCCTGCCCGGTCGCGACGTACACCTCCGAGACGGACGTGCGCGCCATCGCCATCGCCGTCTGCGAATGCTTCGCCGAGATCGTCGCGCCGAAGCTCATGTGGGTCGAAATGTCGCCGAGCCGGGCCTCGCGGCTCTCGTAGGTAAGCGCCTCGCCCGCGCCGAACAGCGGCCTGAGCGCGCCGACCGCGATGGTCGCGATCCCGGCGAGCACAAGCAGCAGCAGCACATGCTTTACCCTTCGCGCCCTTTTTGCGTTTCGCATGCTGTCCCTCCTCCCGCTGGATATTTGTAGCATGCAAAGCTAAATCGGACCCAAAGAAAGCCGTGAACAGACGATGAACTTTGAAAATCTGCGATATTCACAAACCGTCCATCTTTTTAGGGTGAATTCAGCTCCCGGATGTACTATAATGGAGAAAAGCGGGGAGGGGGGGCGGCGCGATGCGGCTGTTGATCGCCGAGGACGAGCGCGACCTTGCGCGGGCGCTGTCCGCGATATTCGAAAAGCACAACTACAGCGCCGACGCGGTGTACAACGGCGTCGACGCGCTGGACTACGCGCTGTCGGGCGCGTACGACGGGATCGTATTGGACGTGATGATGCCGGGGCTGAACGGCTTCGAGGTCGTGAAAAAGCTGCGCGAAAAGGGCGTCGCGACGCCGGTGCTGCTCTTGACCGCGAAATCCGAGGTGCCGGACAGGGTCGAGGGGCTCGACGCCGGCGCGGACGACTACCTCGCGAAGCCGTTCGCGGTCGCGGAATTGCTCGCCCGCGTGCGCGCGCTGCTTCGGCGCTCCGAGCGGCTCGTTCCGGACGTGCTCGAGTTCGAGGGACTGACCCTGAACGCGGCGACCTACGAGCTCGGCGCGGGGGGCAAGGGCATGCGGCTCTCGAACCGCGAGTACCAGATGATGGAGATGCTGTTGAAAAACCCGCGGCACATCGTGTCGACCGAGCAGTTCATGGAGCGCGTGTGGGGCTGGGAGTCGGACGTCGGCGTCAGCATCGTCTGGGTGTACATCTCGAATCTGCGCAAGAAGCTCCAGGAGCTCGGGGCGGGCGTCGAGATTCGCGCGACGCGCGGCGTCGGCTACTCCGTGGAGGCGTCGAGATGATCGGGCGGCTTCGGCGGAAGTTCATCGCGATCTGCATGGCGTCGGTGTTTTTCGTGATGGCGGTCGTCGTGCTGCTCATCAACGGCGTGAACGCCAAGCGCAGCGACGGCATGATCGACTCGATGCTCGCGGCGATCGCCCACAACAAGGGCCGCTTTCCGCGCGCGGAGGAGCAGGAAAACCCGCGGCCGCCCAGGCAGTCGCCGTTTATGTCGGCGGAGGCGCCGTTCACGACGAGGCA
>MWAC01000158.1 GCA_002068815.1 Firmicutes bacterium ADurb.Bin467
AGGTATTGGTACATCGGGTAGGTATTCTGGCGTACCAATTGACTGAAGAAGGTGACCGGGAACAGGAAGATTGCCAGGGACAGCAAAGCCAGCAGCAGGTCGTACCAGGGCAGCCTGTCCTTGGGGCTTTTGCGGCGCGCGGGGTAGAGCAGGAAGGCCAGCATCACCACGATGCCCAGGTGCAGCGGGCGCATGTGCGTCGAGGGGATGATCTTCCAGGTGCTGTAGAGCTGCACGACCGAGAACAGGATCAGCACGATGCTGACGACGAGGTTGATCCGCGGCGGAAGCTTGCGCACGGCCTGCTCCTTGTCGTACTTCTGCATGATCTTGTTGATTTCGTCCGCACTGACCACTTCCACGCGGTGGAGCGTATCCTGCGCCGAGGAATGCCTGTGCTCGTCCTGAACCGGCGCCGAGTGATTGTCCAACGACATGAAAAGTCTCCTTCCCATAAAGAAATTTTAATACAGGCATAACGGCAACAGGGGGCGGGCAACGGTGCTGCCCGCCCCTCTCGCCCCCATGCGGGGAGGGATCGCCTCTATTCGCCGACGGTGACCGTCAGGCCCTTCTCCGCGTAGTAGCGGGCGGCGCCGGGATGGAACGGCACCGGGACGCCCGTGACGGCCCTGGCGGGATCGAGCTCCTTCGCCTTCGCGTGGCCGATCTGATCCTTGAGCTCGAACATCGTCTTCGTGAGGTCGTAGACGAGCTGCTCGTCAAGATCCCTCTTGCAGATCAGAAGCGCGCCGATCGCGGGAACCGTCGTGTCCTCCGCCATGCCGGCGTAGGTGCCCGCGGCGACGGCGTAGGGGGTGTAGAACTCATAGGTGGAGGTCATGTATTCCCACTGCTCGTCCGAGAGGCCGAGGAGGCGGATCTCGCGCTTCGTCGTGACCTCGATGAGCGCCGTGTTCGGAACGCCGGAGGTTACGAAGCCTGCGTCGATCTGCATGTCCTGGAACGCGGTCGCGGTCTCGGCAAACGAGAGGTACTGCGGGTTGATGTCCTCGATCTTGAGCCCGCCGGCCTCGAGCACCTGCACGGCGTTCATGTAGGTTCCGGAGCCCGCGGCGCCGACGCCGACGTTCTTGCCCTTGAGGTCCGCGATGGTCTTGATGTCGCTGTCCGCGGCGACGAAGAGCTGCACGGCCTCGGGATAGAGGAAGCCGATCGCGTAGAAGTCGTCAAAGACCTCGCCGCCGAAGAAGTCGTTGCCCGCGTACGCGTACGCCGAGGCGTCGTTCTGGACGGTCGCCACATCGATGTCGCCCTCGCAGATGAACACGATGTTGTCCTTCGAGGCGTCGGTCGGCTGCACGGTCACGTTCAGGTCCGGGATGTTGTTCATCCAGACGGACGCGATCTCGGCGCCCAGCGCGTAGTACGTGCCGGCGGTGCCGCCCGTGCCCAGGGAGACGTAGGTGGTGGCCAGAGCGCCGGAGGCGCTCAGAACCAGCGTCAGGGCCAGTGCGATTGCAAGCAGCTTTTTCATTTTTCGTCCCTCCATCCATGTTTTTACCGAGTATGGGGTTATTATAGCGGATAAAATTGCAAATTGCAATACGATATGAATCCCTGTAATGTAAAAAATTCAGCGGTCCTTCAAAATCATGGGTATTCGACAACAAAATGCAAGAAATTATAAATTTGCTTGAGGTGTGGCCAGGCGATTTTGAAGCCCGGCCGCCGAAAATCCCGGCACTTGCTTTTTTCGCCCGAATCCGGTATTATTATCCGGGAAAGGTCGCCTATTTCTGAGTTCGGAGGAACCGCAGTGGCACAATTCGACCAGTCCAGGATACGGAATTTCTGCATCATCGCGCACATCGACCACGGGAAATCGACGCTTGCGGACAGGCTTCTCGAGAAGACCGGCGTGATGAAGCTTCGGGACATGACCGACCAGGTGTTGGACTCCATGGAGCTCGAGCGCGAGCGCGGGATCACGATCAAGTCGAAGGCAGTGCGCATGAGCTATCAGGCGCCGGACGGCGAGGTCTACGAGCTCAACCTGATCGACACGCCCGGCCACGTGGACTTCACCTACGAGGTCAGCCGCGCGCTCGCCGCGTGCGAGGGGGCGGTCCTGGTCGTCGACGCGAGCCAGGGCATCGAGGCGCAGACGCTCGCGAACGTCTACATGGCGCTCGACCACGACCTCGAGATTTTGCCGGTCATCAACAAGATCGACCTCCCGAGCGCGCGGCCGGACGTCGTCAGGCACGAGATCGAGGACGAGATCGGCCTCGACACCGAGGGCTGCCCGCTGGTGTCCGCGAAGCAGGGCATCGGCATCGACGAGGTGCTCGAGGCGATCGTCAAGGTCGTGCCGCCGCCCAAGGGGGACGTCACGGCGCCGCTGCAGGCGCTGATCTTCGATTCGTACTACGACAACTACCGCGGCGCGATCTCGTCGGTGCGCGTGCAGGCGGGGAGCGTCAGGATCGGCGACCGGATACGCATGATGGCCGGCGGGCGCGAGTTCGACGTGACCGAGGTGGGAGCCTTCATCCCCGGCGGGTATTTCCCGACGGAGGCGCTGAACGCCGGCGAGGTCGGCTACATCGCCGCCTCGATCAAGGACATCGCCGACATTCGCGTCGGCGACACCATCACCAAGGCCGACAACCCCGCGAAATCGCCGCTGCCCGGATACAAGCCGGTGCTCCCGATGGTCTATTGCGGCATCTACCCGGCCGACGGCGCGGACTACGAGAGCCTGCGCGACGCGCTCGCGAAACTTCGGCTCAACGACGCCGCGCTCTCGTACGAGCCGGAGACCTCGGTCGCGCTCGGCTACGGCTTCCGCTCGGGCTTTTTGGGATTGCTTCATATGGAGATCATCCAGGAGCGGCTCGAGCGCGAGTTCGACCTGGACCTCGTGACGACCGCGCCGAGCGTCGTCTACAAGGTCGTCAGGACGAACAACGAGGTCGTGATGATCGACAACCCGACGAATTTGCCGCCGGTGCAGGAGATTGCGTGGATGGAGGAGCCGTTCGTCGACGCGCAGGTCATCTCGCCGCAGGAGTACGTCGGCGCGATCATGGAGCTCTGCCAGGACAAGCGCGGCGCGTTCCGCGACATGAAGTACGTCGAGGGCGGCCGCGTCGTGCTCCACTACGACCTGCCGCTCAACGAGGTCATCTACGATTTCTTCGACCAGCTCAAGAGCCGCACGCGCGGCTACGCGTCGCTCGACTATGAGTTGAAGGGATACGTCAAGAGCGACCTCGTGAAGCTCGACATGCTCTTGAACGGCGAGCAGTGCGACGCGCTGTCGATCATCGTCCACCGCGACCGCGCGTACCCCCGCGGGCGCTCGATCGCCGAGAAATTGAAGGACGCGATCCCGCGCCAGATGTTCGAGATTCCGATACAGGCCGCGATCGGCGGCAAGGTCATCGCGCGCGAGACGGTCAAGGCGCTTAGGAAGGACGTGCTTGCGAAGTGCTACGGCGGCGACATCACGCGCAAGAAGAAGCTGCTCGAGAAGCAGAAGGAAGGCAAGAAGCGCATGCGCCAGGTCGGGAGCGTCGCGGTGCCCAGCGAGGCGTTCATGGCCGTGCTCAAGATGGACTGACGGGGGAGAGCGAATGAAGCCGAAGTTTGCCGCGAGCGCGAAGCCGACGATCGAGGGCATGCGCGTGCTCGTCGTGGCCGCGTACGGGAAGAAGCTGCGCATGCGCATGCTCGCGAGCGGGCTCGTCGTGCTGCTCGCGCTCGGGTTCGTCGTCTGGACCGGCTTAAAGCCCCTGTCGCTCGGCATCCTCGCGCTCGCGCTCGCGTTTTTGTGGTTCTTCGCTCGCTCGAAAAGCCGCATGGCCGAGAAGCTGCTCGCCGCGAGCCCGAACCAGGCGCTCGTGACCGAGTTTCGGTTCATGGACGACGCGCTCTACACGCACAATTCCGAGGAGGACGGCAAGATACTCTACCCCGCGATCACGCGCGTGTGGTCGGACCGCGCGCACTTCGCGTTCTATTTGGAGGACGGCTCCGCGTTCGTGATTCCCAAGGCGGGATTCTCCGAGGGCGAGGTCGACCGGTTCCCCGGGTTTGTGAAGAAGGTGACGGGGAGGAACGTGCTGGAGGTATAATGGTGAACCCGCTTTCGATCTACATCCACATACCGTTCTGCCGCTCGAAGTGCGCCTACTGCGACTTTGCGTCCTATCCGGGGCGCGAGGACCTGTGGGAGGCGTATTTCCGCGCGCTGTTTTCGGAGATTGAGCAGGCGTCGGACAGGGAGCGCCGCGTCGAGACGGTGTTCTTCGGGGGCGGCACGCCGTCGTTCGTGCCGGTCGCGTTCATCGGGGAGGCGCTCGAGGGTGTCGCGAAGGCGTTCGATCTCGCGCCCGGCGCGGAGGTCACGCTCGAGGCGAACCCCGGCACGCTGACGCCGGAGAAGCTCGCGGCGTACCGCGCGATGGGCGTCAACCGGCTGTCGCTCGGCGCGCAGAGCTTCGACGCGGCGCTTCTGCGGGACGTCGGCCGCATACACACGCCGGAGGACGTCGAGGCCGCCGTCCGGATGGCGCGCGCCGCGGGGTTTGAGAACGTCAGCCTGGACCTGATGTACGCGCTGCCGGGGCAGGCGATGAACCAGTGGGAGAACACGCTCCGGCGCGCGATCGAGCTTTCGCCCGAGCACGTCTCCGTGTATTCGCTGATCGTCGAGGAGCACACGCCGATCGCCGCGCGCGCGCCGGAGATTCCCGATGACGACGAGGTCGTCGAGATGCAGCGCCTCGCGACCGCTCTGCTCGAGGAGGCGGGCTACCGCCGCTACGAGATTTCGAACTACGCGCGCGAGGGCTTCCGCTGCCGCCACAACGTCGCCTATTGGAAGAGGGCGGAGTACCTGGGCTTCGGCGCGGCGGCGCACTCGTTCTTCTCGGGCGAGCGGTTCGAGAACCCCGCGGGGCTCGAGGACTACCTCGCCGGCCGCCGGCGCGAAAACCGCAAGCGCATCTTCTCCGCGGAGGCCGAGGAGGAAGCGATACTGCTCGGAACGCGCATGTGCGAGGGGATTTCACTGTCCTCGTTCCGCAGCGAATTCGGCAGGGACTTTCCCGCCGGGCGCGAGGCGGCCGTGCAAAAGCTCGTCGAGGGCGGGCTCGCCGTGCTCGACCGCGACGCCTTTTTTCTGACCGAGCGCGGGCTCGAACTTCAGAGCGCCGCAGTGCTCGAGCTTCTGTAATTTACAATCATTGTCTGGCTTTTCCGCGCGAAAAATGCTATAATAACTTCAGAAATTGGGAAAACGGCGCGTTTTTCCGAACGATTTCCAACACGCGGGTCGAGAATATTCGAAAAGGATGGCTGTTCATGGCAAACTGCGCGATTGTCGGCATCAACTGGGGGGACGAGGGCAAGGGCCGCATGGTCGACTACCTTGCGAAGCGGTACGAAGTCGTGGTGCGCTATCAGGGCGGCAACAACGCCGGGCACACCGTGATCAACGAATACGGCAAGTTCGCGCTGAACCTCCTGCCCAGCGGCGTGTTCCAGCCGGGGACCGTGAATCTGCTCGGCTCCGGGACCGTCGTCGACCCGAAGCACCTCGTCGGCGAGATCGCGAAGCTCCGCGAGCGCGGCGTCCGGATCACTGCGGAGAACCTCAAAATCTCCGACCGCGCGGCGCTCGTGCTGCCGATCCACCCGCTGCAGGATCAGTGGGAGGAGAAGCGGCTCGGCAAGGACCACTACGGCTCGACGCTGCGCGGCATCAGCCCGATCTACGGCGACAAGTATATGAAAAAGGCGATCCGGATCGGCGACGTCAAGTACCCCGAGGCGCTCGAAAAGCACCTTCGGCGGCTGATCGACTGGAAAAACGACGTGATCGTGCCCGGCTACGGCGCGCAGAAGCTCGACTTCGACGAAATGCTCTCGTGGATTCACACGCATTGCGACCCGCTGATCCCCTATATCTGCGACGCGGGCGAGCTGCTCGAGCGCGCGCAAGCCGACGGAAAGAACATTTTGTTCGAGGCGCAGCTCGGCGCGCTGCGCGACATCGACTACGGCATCTACCCGTTCACGAGCTCTTCCTCGCCGCTGGCCGCGTACGCGCCGGTCGGCTGCGGGCTGCCGAGCCTGAAGGTCGACGCGGTCGTCGGCGTCGCGAAGGCGTACTCGACCTGCGTCGGCGAGGGGCCGTTCGTCGGCGAATTGTCCGGCGAGGCGGCGCAGCTTCTGCGCGAGGCGGGCGCGGAGTACGGCGCGGCGACCGGCCGCCCGCGCAGGGTCGCGTGGATGGACCTCGTCGCGACGCGCTACGGGACGGTGCTGCAGGGCGCGACGGAGCTCGCGCTGACGAAGCTCGACGTGCTCTCGTACCTCGACGAGATTCCGGTCTGCATCGCCTACGAGCGGGACGGCAGGCGGCTCGACCGCTTCCCGTTCACGCCCGAGCTCGACCGGTGCGAGCCGGTCTACGAGGTGCTGCCCGGCTGGAAGGCGGATATCTCCGGCTGCCGCGAATTCGAGGAGCTTCCCGAGGCCGCGCGCGAGTACGTCGAGTTCATCGAAAAAGCCGTCAAGTGCCCGATCCGCTATGTGTCGGTCGGGGCGGAAAGAGACAGTTTAATCATCCGGTAAAGCGGGGGAATTTCCATGCGCGACAGCTACGAATCGCCGCTCAACAGCCGCTACGCGAGCCGGGAGATGCAGAAGATCTTCTCGCCCGACCGCAAGTTCTCGACCTGGCGCAGGCTCTGGGTCGCGCTCGCCGAGGGCGAGATGGAGATGGGCCTGCCCGTGACGAAAGCGCAGGTCGAGGAGCTCCGGGAGCACATCTTTGACATCGACTACGAGGCCGCGGCCCGTTACGAGGAGCGCACGCGCCACGACGTGATGGCGCACGTGCTCGCCTACGCCGATGCGTGCCCCGGCGCGCGCGGCGTGATCCACTTGGGCGCGACGTCCTGCTACGTGACCGACAACGCCGACATTTTGATGCTGAACGACGCGCTCGCGCTCGTCCGCAAAAAGCTCGCCGAGGTGTTGAGAAGGCTGCGCGCGTTCGCGTGGGAACACCGCGCGCTCCCGACGCTCGGCTACACGCACCTGCAGCCCGCGCAATTGACGACGGTCGGCAAGCGCGCGACGCTCTGGATGCAGGACCTTTTGATGGACCTCGAAGGCATCGACTTCGCGCGGAAGTCGCTGAAATTGCTCGGAAATCGCGGCGCGACCGGCACGCAGGAGAGCTTTTTGAAGCTGTTCGACGGCGACGGGCAGAAGGTCGACGAGCTCGAAAAGCGGATCGCCGCAAAGCTCGGGTTCGAGAAGTGCTTCGACGTCACCGGCCAGACCTACCCCCGCAAGCTCGACAGCCGCGTGCTCGCGGCGCTCTCCGGCATCGCCGAGAGCGCGTACAAGTTCGCGCAGGATTTGCGGCTCCTGCAGTCGTTCCGCGAGGTCGAGGAGCCGTTCGAGTCCGGCCAGATCGGCTCGTCCGCGATGGCCTACAAGCGAAACCCGATGCGCTCCGAGCGCATCTGCGCGCTCGCCCGGCACGTAATGGCGCTTTTGCAGGACGCGCAGATGACCGCCGCGACGCAGTGGTTCGAGCGCACGCTCGACGACAGCGCGAACCGCCGCCTTTCGCTGCCCGAGGCGTTCCTGGCGACCGACGCCGTGCTCGAATTGTACGCGAACATCGCCTCCGGCATGGTCGTCTACCCGGCGATGATCGGGAAGCGCGTGCGCGAGAACCTGCCGTTCATGGCGACCGAGCAGATACTGATGGAGGGCGTTCGGCTCGGCGGCGACCGGCAGAAGCTGCACGAAGCGATCCGCGTCCACTCGCAGGCCGCGGCCGCCAGGATGAAGGGCGAGGGGCTCGAGAGCGACCTGATGGACAGGCTCGCTTCCGACCCGGCGATCCCGCTGGACCTCGCGGCGCTTTCCGACCTGCTCGATCCCCAAAACTACACCGGCCGCGCGGCGGAGCTG